>NZ_JPII01000055.1:0-78355 GCF_000832025.1 Shewanella sp. cp20
ATCCCATCCCGAACTCAGAAGTGAAACGCAATCGCGCCGATGGTAGTGTGGGGTCTCCCCATGTGAGAGTAGGTCATTTCCAGGCGCCTAATTTGGGCTTAGCCCAAAGGAGCGGTAGTTCAGTTGGTTAGAATACCGGCCTGTCACGCCGGGGGTCGCGGGTTCGAGTCCCGTCCGCTCCGCCAACATTAAGATGAAAGCCCTAGCAGAAATGCTAGGGCTTTTTTCGTTTTGGCCTTTTCCAATCTCTTTTGATTAATCCTCTCTTTCTTATGGTGTTTCAGCCTTAGTCATTGCGACGCTATCGAGCGCCAATCGGCATTTGTTGCTCGTAATAGTGGCCAAGATCGCCGGTGTGCTTTTACCTAAAACCGAGAATCTGTAAAGCGGGCATAACGCCACCTTGCATGAATATCGAACATGCTGCCTTGCTCCCTATTGCTATTGCCCCCGGCCTTACCTACCTTATGGCCAAGTGAAATGTCTTAGTTTCAAGGGATGGATATGAAAATAGAAATGATCTGCACTGGTGAAGAGGTGTTATCCGGACAGATAGTCGATACCAATGCGGCATGGGCAGCAAATGCCTTGATGGATCAAGGCATAGAGATGCAGCAGCGGATCACGGTAGGCGATAGATTGGATGATCTGGTCGAGGTGTTTCGGCAACGCAGCGAGCACGCCGATGTCATTCTGGTGAATGGCGGACTGGGCCCAACCAGTGACGATATGTCTTCCGAGGCGATGGCAATGGCCAAGGGGGAGCCCTTGGTGGAGTGCACGCTGTGGCGGGAGCGCATCGAAGAATGGTTTACGCGTAACGGTCGACACATGCCCGAGAGCAACCTGAAACAGGCGATGTTACCCGCATCGGCCATCATGGTGGATAACCCTGTCGGCACAGCTTGTGGTTTTCGCGTCAAACTCAATCGTGCCTGGCTCTTCTTTACGCCCGGGGTACCCTTCGAATTTAAGAAGATGGTGACCGAGCAGTTTATCCCATTTGTGGAGCAGATCGCCGATAGCCACGTCGAAGTCGAGGTGCAGAAACTACTGACAATCGGTCAGGGAGAATCTGCACTGGCGGATAAGCTCGAGGGCATGCCGCTTCCTGAGGGGATGACCTTAGGGTATCGTTCCTTCATGCCCTATATCGAGATTAAGCTGTTCGCTCGAGGGGTAGAGGCTATCGCCGAGTTAGATAGGGTAAAAGATGACGTGCTTGCACGTTTGGGCGATGCCGTGGTGGGGCATAACGTGACCTCTCTGGCACAGGTGATCCACAACGGGCTGCTATCTTCCGGTAAGCGTTTGAGTATTGCCGAGTCCTGTACCGGCGGCATGATTGCCAACAACCTTGTGGCCTTTGCCGGCAGCTCCCAATATCTGGATCAGGGACTAGTGACCTATAGCAACGAGTCCAAGGTTAGGGTGTTAGGGGTTAAGCCTGCAACCCTGGACGATCACGGCGCTGTGTCTATCGCTACGGTTGAGGAGATGGCCAAGGGCGCCAGAGGCTTGCTAGACAGCGACTATGCGCTGGCTACTAGTGGTATTGCCGGACCCGAAGGTGGCAGCGAGGCGAAGCCAGTAGGGACGGTTGCGATTGCTCTGGCGACCCGGCAAGGCGTGTATAGTCAGATGCTTAAGTTTCCCGCGCGTTCCCGGGAGTTGGTGAGACAGCTGAGCACGGCGGTTGCGCTGGATATGCTAAGGCGTGAGCTGCAAGAGTCGCCGGTATTGGTGGACTATTCCTCTTATCCGAGATTTGCGAGATAGCTAAATAGGCATGAAGGCGCCTAGCGTTAAGGTGTTAACGTTAAGCGCCTAAAACAGGGAGGCTTGAGGTAGAATTAATCCTTAAAGATGAGGTTAATTTTGCCCGGGACGACCTGGATGCGTTTGGTCATCTCGGCGACAAGCGCCTGATTACCCTCCTGGGTATCGAGTACATACACAGGTTGGGTCTCAAGAAAATGGGTGATGAAGCTCATGAGCTGCGGGCTCACCTGGCCTATGGCCTGTTCGAGATCTTTTGGATTAGAGCTCAGGCTCACCAACGCGAGGTCTCTCAGATAGAGGCTGTGCTGTTCGGCATCATACCAAGGCTTGGCTTCGAACTCGGCTGTCATGGTGGCATCGAGAGGCATCAGTGGGTTGGCCACCTTAATTAGACTGCTCGCTGTGATCGCCATGGTATCAGCCTTGTGACCAAGCTTGACCTTCACATCGTTGATCTTCATCTCTATGCCGAAGAAGCGATTGCCCTCTTTGACTTCGAAATGCATCTCGTCGTTGAGGTAGCTGCTGAGCTGGCGCTCGCTGATGCTGTATTGACTGACACAGGCAGTCAAAGTCAGCATCAGCAGGCCTATTAGGGCTAAGTTTCTCATTAACCCGTGTTTCTCATGCCCGCCGCGACGCCGGCGATGGTGAGCATCAGTGCCAATTCGACATTGTTCGAGCCGGCCTGCTCCTTACGGGTACGCGCCAAGAGTTCGGCCTGGAGGAAGTTGAGCGGGTCGATATAGGGGTTGCGTAACTCGACCGACTCACGGTTCCACGGGGTATGCGACATGAGCGCATCGGACTGCGTCAGCTCCAATACCACCTTAATGCCTGTCGCCATCCGGGAGCGTAACGCCTCACCCAGGTGATGTAGCTCTTTTGGTACCAGACAGGTCTCATAGTATTTAGCCAGATTGGGTTCTGCCTTGGCGTAAACCATCTCTAGCATGGAGATACGTGTCTCGAAGAAGGGCCAATTCTGCTCCATCTCCCTTAGCAGGGGGAGTTCGCCGCGGTCGGCCGCCTGTTGCAGCGCCTCGCCGGCTCCCAGCCAGGCGGGGAGCATCAAGCGGTTTTGCGACCAGGCGAAGATCCAGGGGATAGCGCGCAGGCTCTCGATACCGCCATCCACCCGGCGCTTGGCGGGGCGACTGCCCAGCGGTAGCTTGCCTAGCTCGACCTCTGGTGTAGCCGCGCGGAAGTAGGCAACAAAGTCGGGCTCCTCTCTCACTATGGCGCGGTAGGCGCTGACCGAGTCACTGGCGAGTCGCTCCATCGCCTCGCGCCATTCAGGCTTAGGCTCTGGCGGTGGCAACAGGGTGGCCTCCATCACGGCAGAGGTATAGAGCGCCAAACTCTGCACCGCCAGCTTAGGCAGGCCAAACTTGAAGCGGATCATCTCCCCTTGCTCTGTTACGCGGATACGGCCATCTACCGAACCCGGTGGCTGTGACAGGATCGCCTTGTGAGCGGGTCCGCCGCCACGGCCTATGGTGCCGCCACGACCATGGAACAGGGTTAGTTTGATGTCGGCTTGGTTGCAGACCTTAACCAGTTTTTCCTGCGCACTGTATTGTGCCCAGGCGGCCGCCATGACCCCGGCGTCTTTGGCCGAGTCGGAGTAACCTATCATTACCTCCTGGCTGCCCTTGCAGTAGCCGCGGTACCAGTCGATGTCGAATAGCGCCGAGATGCAGGTGGCGGCGTTGTTGAGATCGTCTAAGGTCTCAAACAGTGGTACCACGCGCATTGGGTGCTGGCATCCCGCCTCTTTTAAGAGCAGGAGTACAGTGAGTACGTCCGACGGCTGGCTTGCCATGGAGATAACATAGGAGCCAAGGGCCTTAGGTGATTGGCTGGCGATCAACCTGACCGTGCTGATCACCTCGGCAACTTCGGCACTCGGCGCCCAGTTGTGGGGGATCAGCGGGCGCTTGCCGCTCAGTTCCCGCAGCAGGAAGGCTTGTTTCTCATGTTCGTCCCAGTGGTCGAAGTCACCCAGGCCCAGATAACGGGTCAGTTCGGCGATGACGTCGCTGTGACGCTGTGCATCCTGGCGGATATCCAGACGCAGCATATGGATGCCGAAGCAGGCCAGGCGGCGCAGCATATCCAGCAGCAGGCCGTTGGCAATCAGGCTCATGCCCGAATCGGTCAGGCTGCGATAGAGCAGGCTCAAGGGCTGCTTGAGATCGTCTTCGTGCCAGATCAGGGTGTCGAGATCTACCTCTGGCGAATGTCCCTCTAGACGGGCATTTAAGTAGTCTATGGTGTCGCGCAGCTTCTGCCTCAGCTCGCGTAGCACCACGCGGTACGGCTCATGGCTGTTGTCGGTAAGGGCTAGCAGTTCCTCGTTGGCTTCCTCCATCGACAGCTCGTTGACCAGTAAGACCACATCCTTCAGATAGAGGCGCGCAGCCGTGTGGCGGTTACGATCCAGCACTTCCTGGGTGACCTTGGCGGTAACGAACGGGTTGCCGTCACGGTCGCCGCCCATCCAGCTGGAGAAGCGGATAGGGGCGATGTCGCTGGGGAGCTGTTTGCCGGTGCGCTCTTCGACCTGTTCGTTGAGCTGACGCAGAAAATCGGGAATGGCTTGCCAGAGCGAGGCCTCTATGGTGCTGAGTCCCCAACGCGCCTCGTCGACCGGGGTTGGACGCTCGTGGCGTATCTCGTTGGTGTGCCAGATCTGGGCGATAAGCTGTCTGAGCCTGAGATGATTCTGTTTCTTCTCGCGCTCGGTGAGCTGTGGGTTTTCCAGGGTGGCGAGACAATCGACCACGGCGGAGTATTTCTGAATCAGGGTACGACGCGAGATCTCTGTTGGATGCGCTGTGAGTACCAGATCGATATCCAGTGTCTGCAGGCACTCGAGCATCTTGTCTTGATCTATGCGTCCGTTGAGCATGCGTCCGAGGAGCTGATCCACGGGATCCGGCACGCACACCAGCTCGTCACAGTTACGGCTGATGGTATGAAACTGCTCGGCGATATTGGCCAAGTTGAGAAATTGGTTGAAGGCCTTGGCAAAGGGGACCAACTCTTCGTCGGGTAGGGCCGCCAGTAGGGTAAGCATCTGTTCCCTGGCGGTATCGTTGCCTTGGCGTGAGCTCTTGGCCAGGTGTCTGATCTGTTCAATCTTGTCTAAAAAGGGCTCGTCCATGTGTGTGCGAATGGTATCGCCTAATATTTGGCCTAACGTGCCCACATTGGATCGCAGCGACGCGTACATATCTGTCATAAATGCTCCATACCCACGAGTTAATCAATCACCTTACCTAGGCTATCAGGTTTAGGTCAATACAGCATATCTTCATATCGTATGCTTATGTGTTCTATATCACCCTGCGTGAATTTTTTAAGTGATCCTATGAGGTTTTGATGCAGGCGTGGTACATCAACTGCTTGAGTAAGTCGACTGTTTTGTTGATATAGGCGGTGTCCAGGTACTCGTCCGGCTGGTGTGCCTGCTCTATGCTGCCTGGCCCCCAGACCAAGGTTTGACACCCAAGTTGCTGAATATAGGGCGCCTCGGTAGCGTAGTTGACCACCTCGGGAGCCTGGTTCGACAGCTCGGCGACCAGCTGGGACCATTGGGCATCGGCCTGCCCCGCGAAGGGTTGCGAACCGGGATAGAGCTGGCTAATGCTGATGGCTCCCGGGTAGCGCTGGCTCAGATCGGCGAGATACTGGGTCAGTAGCTGTTCCAGCGCCTCTAACGGCAGACCAGGTAGCGGACGAATATCCAGGTGCAGATCGCAGCAGCCACAGATACGGTTGGCGGCATCCCCGCCATGAATATGGCCGAAATTCATGGTGGGATAGGGCACGCTAAAGGCCTCTTCGCGGTAATGTTCGGCCAGATGTTGCTTCAGCTTAAGGAGTTGGCCGATTACCTGATGCATGATCTCTATGGCGTTGAGCCCCTTGGCGGGATCCGAGGAGTGACCGCTACGACCCGTGATGCGAATGCCCTGTGCCAGATGGCCTTTATGCATATAGACGGGTTTAAGGCCCGTGGGCTCGCCGATTAAAGCGTATTCGGGGGCGATCGCCTTAGACTGGGCGAAGGCCTTGGCACCATTCATCGTGGTTTCTTCATCGGCGCTGGCGAGTATGTAGAGTGGCCGGATAAAGTCCTGCGTCGGCATCTGGCGTACGGCCTCGATAACCAGGGCGAAGAAGCCCTTCATGTCGCAGGTGCCCAGCCCATACCAGCGATCATCTTTCTCCGTCAGGGTAAAAGGATCCTGGCTCCAGCGCCCCTCGTCGAAGGGCACAGTGTCTGTATGCCCTGCCAGTAATAGTCCACCTTGCCCCTGGCCAATTTTGGCCAGCAAGTTGTATTTGCCTCTTGTGTTGGGGACGGCCAGCATCTGGCAGTCGAAGCCGAGATCGGCTAGCCATTGACTGAGCAGACTCACCACACCTTGGTTACTCATGTCGAGTTCTGCTTCCAGGGCGCTGATGGATGGGGTGGCGATCAGCTCGCGAAAGGATTGCTTGATGTCGGGAAAGTTTTTCATCATTTGACTCAATTCACCAATTTAATTAAAAAATATCTATTCAGTAATATTGCATAATTAGTTTATTGTGTTAGTCTATCAAACAGCTAAAACAAGCGCCATTATTAAAGGCTTAACTTAGAGATAAAAAATGAACAATTTCTTCTTACTTTTTGCATATAAGGTTAGCTGTAATCACTTCCTGCGACGATAATCTTGTCATATTGGTATCTATACCAGGGCTTAAGTCGTGCCCCTCTCTTTTTTACCGTTAACACAATATAGAAGTCATAAAGTATGAAAAGCATAGCGATAATTGGCGCCAGTGGTTACACAGGTGCTCAGGTTACTTCACTGATTCAGGCCGATGAGCAGCTTAAGATTCAAGGGCTCTATGTCTCTGAAAACAGTTTGGATAAAGGCAAAACATTAGCCAGCCTGTATCCGGTTTATAGTCATATCGATCTCTGTTTAGCCCCGCTGACGGAGCAGGCCAAGCTGGCCATAGTCGAGCAGGCCGATGCCGTGGTATTGGCCACAGATCATGGCGTGAGCCTGCATCTGGCAGCCTGGTTTTATCAGGCGGGTCTGGCGGTGTTCGATCTAAGCGGTGCCTACCGTTTTGCCGATAGTGAGCAATATCCCAAGTGGTACGGTTTCGAGCATCTCTATCCTGAGGTGTTGGCCGAGGCAGTCTATGGGCTGGCAGAGTGGAATGCCGAGGCAATCGCCGCCAGCAAGATGATTGCGGTGCCAGGTTGTTATCCCACCGCCTCACTAACGGCGTTAAAACCCCTGAAAGACTTGATGACAGATAGCCTGCCGGTGATCAATGCCGTTAGCGGTGTGACTGGTGCAGGCAGAAAGGCCCAGCTACATACGAGTTTCTGTGAGGTGAGCCTGACGCCCTACGGTGTCCTAGGCCACAGACATCAACCCGAGATCGCCACTCAGCTGGGACAGGAGGTGATCTTTACGCCTCACCTGGGCAATTTTAAGCGCGGCATCCTGGCCACCATCACGGTGCAGATGAAGCCTGGTGTGAGCGAAGCCGATATTGCCAAGGCCTATGAGGTGTATGAGTCGGCACCCTTGGTGAATGTGTACCATAATCAATTTCCTAAGGTTGATGATGTGGTGCATACCCCCAACTGCCTGCTGGGATGGAAGTACGATCCCCTCAATGGTTATCTGGTGGTGGCGAGTGCCATCGACAATCTGATGAAAGGTGCGGCCAGTCAGGCGCATCAATGCATAAAGATTCATTTTAATTATTAATGTTGTCACCTGTGAGAGAGAAGTAGCTATGTCGGCAAACAAGAAAACCTTAGTGCTTAAAGTGGGTGGCGCCCTGATGCAGTGTGAGATGGGGCTGGCACGCCTGATGGCGAGCGCGGCGAACATCATCAAGTCGGGGCAATCAGTCATTCTGGTGCATGGCGGCGGCTGCCTGGTGGACGAACAGCTCAAGGCCAATGGAATGGAGACTGTAAAGCTTGATGGTCTGCGCGTTACGCCCGAAGAGCAGGTACCTATAGTGGTCGGCGCGCTGGCGGGCACCTCTAACAAGATCTTACAGGCCAGTGCGGTCGAGGCGGGTATCACCTGTGTGGGCATGAGCCTGTGTGACGGCGCCATAGTGAATGCGGCGATCAAAGACGAACAGCTCGGCTTCGTGGGGGAAGTGTCGCCCAATGACCCGACTTACCTGAACTTCCTGTTGGCCCAGGGCTGGATGCCGATTGTCAGTTCGATCGCCGTGGATGACGCGGGCAATCTGCTTAACGTCAATGCCGACCAGGCTGCGACTGTGATCGCCAAGCTGGTGGAGGGGCAACTGGTGCTGTTGTCCGATGTTAGCGGTGTGCTCGACGGCAAGGGACAGTTGATCAAGACCCTGGATAAGGCCCACGCCGATGAGTTGACCAAGCTAGGCGTCATCGAGAAGGGAATGAAGGTCAAGGTCGAGGCGGCATTAGAAGTTGCCCAGTGGATGGGGCAGCCGGTACAGGTCGCCTCCTGGCGTGACGCGGAGCAACTGAGCGCGCTCGAGAAGGGCGAGTCTATCGGCACTCAGGTCATGCCACATTAATTAAACGGAACATGAGAACAGGTTTCATCTAGGAGTAGATATATGAATCACCTACTATCGATAAAAGAGCTTAATCAGCAGCAGTTGATCGACTTACTCGCCTTAGCGAAGACGATCAAGGCCAACCCAGAAGACTATCGCAAGGCACTCGACGGTAAGAGTGTGGTGATGTTATTCGAGAAGCCATCGCTGCGTACTCGCGTGAGCTTCGATATCGGTATTAACAAGCTAGGTGGTCATTGTCTCTACCTGGATCAGCAAAACGGTGCTCTGGGCAAGCGTGAGCCGGTATCTGATTTTGCCGCCAACATCTCCTGCTGGGCCGATGCAATCGTGGCGAGAACCTTTGCACATTCGACCATAGAAGAGCTGGCCGAGCATGGCAGCGTGCCTGTGATCAATGCGCTGTCCGACATGTACCATCCCTGTCAGGGGCTGGCCGACTTCCTGACCCTGGCCGAGCAGTTCGATGACGTCAGCAAGGTTAAGCTAGCCTATGTCGGTGACGGCAATAACGTGACCCACTCGCTCATGTATGGTGCGGCGCTGTTGGGTGCCAAGATGACGGTGATCTGTCCCCAAGGCCACTTCCCCGACGGCCAGGTGGTGCTCGAGGCCCAAGCCATCGCCGAGGCCCATGGCGGCGAGTTGGTATTGAGCTCGGATGTCGAGGCGATCGCAGGCCATGATGCCATCTATACTGATACTTGGATCTCCATGGGAGACAACGCCAGTCTAGACGAGATCAAAGCCAAATTTGCTCCCTATCATGTCGATAGCGACATGATGAATAAGGCGGGAGCTAAATTCTTTATGCACTGCCTGCCAGCTTATCGCGGTGTCGAGGTGGCTGCCGAGGTGGTCGATGGGACCGGCTCACTGATCTTGCAACAGGCAGAGAACCGCATGCATGCGCAAAATGCCGTATTAGTGACCCTACTGAGTTAATGAATCTTCCCAATAGCGATTGGGCCAACGAATTGAGTATTTAGGAAAACAAAATGTCTAGCGAAAACAACAAAGCATCGGTGAAAAAAGTGGTACTGGCCTACTCAGGTGGTCTGGATACATCGGCGATCATTCCTTGGCTAAAAGAGACCTACGACAATTGTGAGATCGTGGCCTTCTGTGCCGACGTGGGGCAAGGTGAGGCCGAGCTTGAGGGGCTACATGAGAAGGCGATCGCCTCGGGCGCATCCGAATGTCATATCGTTGATTTGAAAGAGGAGCTGGTGGCCGATTATATCTATCCTACCATAGCCACAGGCGCCATCTATGAAGGCACCTATCTGCTGGGCACCTCTATGGCGCGACCAATTATTGCTAAGGCTCAGGTAGAAGTTGCCCGCAAGGTAGGCGCCGACGCCGTATGTCATGGTTGTACCGGTAAGGGTAACGACCAGGTGCGCTTCGAGGGCTGTTTCGCCGCCCTGGCACCGGATCTTACCGTTATCGCCCCGTGGCGTGAGTGGAGCATGGTGAGCCGTGAAGATCTGCTGGATTATCTGGCGGAGCGCAACATTAAGACCACAGCATCGGCCACTAAGATCTATAGCCGTGACGCCAACGCCTGGCACATCTCCCACGAAGGTGGCGAGCTGGAGGATCCATGGAACGAGCCGAGCAAAGAGGTGTGGACCATGACGGTCGCGCCGGAAGATGCTCCCGATGAGCCAGAGTATGTGTCGGTGGAGATGGAAGCGGGTCGTATCACTAAGGTGAACGGCGAGGCGCTGACACCTTACGGCGCCTTGATGGCGCTCAACGAGATTGCCGGCGCCCACGGCGTGGGACGTATCGACATCACCGAAAACCGTCTGGTGGGCATGAAGTCCCGTGGCTGCTACGAAACCCCGGGTGGTACAGTGATGTTTGCCGCACTTAGGGCGATTGAAGAATTGGTACTGGACAAGACCAGCCGCGAATGGCGTGAGCAGGTTGGTGCCAAGATGGCGCATCTTGTTTATGACGGTCGTTGGTTCACGCCTCTGTGTGAATCCCTACTGGGCGCCTCCAAGCCGCTGGCAGATTTATTGAATGGTGAAGTCGTGCTGAAGCTGTATAAGGGGCAGGCACAGGCAGTGAAGAAACGTTCACCTAATAGCTTGTATTCTGAAGAGTTTGCGACCTTTGGTGAAGACGAAGTCTATAACCAGAAAGATGCGGAAGGCTTCATTCGTCTCTATTCTCTGGCGAGCCGCATCCGGGCGCTTAACGTTAAGTAGAGTCGACTAGGTTATAAGGGGCGGCGACGCCCCTTCATTTTTAGAACAGGTTTTAGAGCAGATTTTAGAGGATACAGAGATGGCATTATGGGGCGGAAGATTTAGCCAAGAGAGCAGCGCACTGTTTAAACTTTTCAATGACTCCCTGCCGGTCGACTATCGTCTGGTGGAAGAGGATATTGTCGGTTCCATTGCCTGGGCCGATGCCATCACGGGCGTGGGTATTCTCACTCAGGAGGAGTGCCAGGCGCTCAAACAAGCGCTACAAGCGTTGCTGGCCGAGGTGAAGGATCAGCCTGAGACCATATTGGCCTCGGGCGCCGAAGATATTCATAGCTTCGTCGAGCAGGCCTTGATCGCCAAGGTGGGCGATCTGGGTAAGAAGTTGCATACCGGCCGTTCGCGTAACGATCAGGTGGCGACCGATTTGAAACTCTGGTGTAAGAAGGAAGGCCAGGCGCTGCTTGAACTGCTAACGCAACTGAAAGGGGCGCTGTTGTCACTGGCCAGTCGTGAGCTGGATGCCGTGATGCCGGGTTACACCCATCTGCAGCGGGCGCAGCCTGTGGCCTTCGGTCACTGGTGTCTGGCCTATGTGGAGATGTTTGAGCGTGATATCAGCCGTCTGCAAGACTGCTTGCAACGTCTCGATACCTGTCCGCTCGGCACCGGCGCGCTGGCCGGTACCGCTTATCCCATGGATAGACATGCGCTAGCCAAGTCTTTGGGATTTGCCTCGCCAACCCTTAATAGCTTAGATACTGTGTCTGACCGTGACCATGTGGTCGAGTTATGTTCCGATGCCGCCATCAGCATGATGCACCTGAGCCGCATGGCAGAAGATCTCATCTTCTTCAACAGTGGCGAGGCGGGCTTTATCGAGCTGGACGATCAGGTCACCTCGGGCTCTTCGCTCATGCCACAGAAGAAAAACCCAGATGCACTCGAGTTGATCCGTGGCAAGACGGGCCGGGTCTATGGCAGCCTGATGGGCATACTGACCACCATGAAGGCCCTGCCACTCGCCTATAACAAGGATATGCAGGAAGACAAAGAGGGTCTGTTTGACGTAATGGACAGTTGGTCTATCTGTTTGGAGATGGCTGCGCTGGTGCTCTCTGGCCTAAAGGTCAACAGAGAGAATACCCTATCGGCGGCACAGCAGGGCTATGCCAATGCAACCGAGCTGGCTGATTATCTGGTGGCCAAAGGCATGCCCTTTAGAGAGGCGCATCATGTGGTGGGTGAGGTGGTAGTCGAGGCGATTGCCCAGAAGAAGCCTATCGAAGAGTTCGAGCTGGCTAGCCTGCAGGCGTTCGCCGCTGTCATTGAGGAAGATGTATATCAATGTCTGACGATCGACTCTTGCCTGGCAAAACGTGAGGCCTTGGGCGGCACGTCATTGACTCAGGTGAAGGCGACGTTAGCGGCTAAGGCCTAAAAAGATAATATCTGCCTAATCAATTGATTAAAAAACCTGCAGTCGCAGGTTTTTTTACATCTAAAGTTTTATTCGCTTCAAAAAATTGGCGCTATGAATTCACTAAAAAATGGCCTAAGGCTAGTGAAATTCACTGGGCTGGTGGCGAGTGGCACCAGCCCTGTTGACGGTTATTGGAAGAGATCTTCCACCGAATCGTCGATAAAGATATCTTCCTGAGTCTGAGCCTCGGTCGCAAATTCCTTAGGCTCGGTTCCCTGGATGAAATACTCGAACTTGGTGGTGTAGTCTGTCTTGCGGCTTAATTTACCCGTAGCCAGGTCGATACGGGCCGACACTATACCTTCCGGTGGTGGCGACGGCAGTTCGGGCGTGCCCTGGAGGGCATTTTTCATAAACTCGTTCCAACCCGGACCGGCTGTCTTGGCACCAGCTTCGGCACCCGAGATCTGATCTTTCGCGCCGTTGGTGTTCCATGCGGTGCGGCCCAGTTCGATGCTGTGATCATCGAAGCCCACCCATACTGTGGTGGCCAGCGTCGGCGAAAAACCACTGAACCAGGTATCTTTCGATTCGTTGGTGGTACCTGTCTTACCGGCGATATCGCGGCGGTTGACGACGCGTGCGGCGCGCCAGGCAGTGCCGTTCCAGCCCGTGCCTTTACTCCAATCGCCGCCGCCCCAGATAACACTCTTGAGCGCTTCGGTGATCAAGAAGGCGGTCTGTTTGCTGATGATCTGTGGCGCATGGCGAGCCGTGCTCGGACAGCTAGGATCTTCAGAAACTATCTTTTGGCTGGCGATCTCCTGACTCGCGTCCTCTTGGCCTGGCAGCTCTTGTGCCATGGCGGCAAACGGATCGTCCGCTGGAAGCGTCTGCGGCTCGACTAGCTCAGGTGTACAGGCTAGGGTTGGGTTGGCTTCTTCTATCGTCTGATCGTAGGCATTATCGATATGGTCGATAAAGTAAGGCTCTACCCGGTAACCGCCGTTAGCAAATACCGAGAAGGCGGTGACTACCTGTAGCGGCGTAACCGAAGGTGACCCCAGGGCAAGGGATTCGTTTTGCGGCAGATCTTCACGGTCGAAACCGAATTTCACCAGGGTGTCGATGGCGCTTTCCAGCCCGGTATAGCGCATGGCGCGTACCGACATGACGTTGATCGATTGTGCCAGTCCCACCCTTAGGCGTGTCGGCCCCGTATACTTATCGGGGGAGTTCTTAGGACGCCACGCCGTGCCCTGACGAATATCGGCATTGTTGATAGGAGCGTTGTTGATAAGCGTCGCCAGGGTATAACCTTTTTCCAGTGCACCTGTATAGATGAAGGGCTTGATGTTGGAACCTAGCTGACGTTTGGCCTGAGTAACGCGGTTGTATTGGCTGGTGTGGAAGCTGTAGCCACCGACCAGGGTCTTGATGGCGCCATCCTTAGGATCCAGTGAGACGATGGCGCTGGCCACCTCGGGGATCTGAGACAACTGCCAGATGTTACCATTATTGCGGATCCAGACCTGTTCACCAGCCTTGAGGATCTCGCCTGCTGTCTTGGGGGCCTTGCCTTGGCGCTTGTTGCTGATGAATTTACGTGCCCACTTTAGTCCTTCCCACTCGAGGGTGAGGGTCTCACCTTTGGCGTTGATGACCTTGACACTCTGCTCGGCGACCTCGGTGACGGCAGCAGGCTCGAGTCCCTGGAAGCCTTTAGTCTGCTTAAGCTGCGCAACGATTTGAGTCTGGTCTAGCTCGGTTGAGGCATCGGCCTCCCATAACACCTTGGTGGCGCCGCGATAGCCGTGGCGCTCGTCATAGGCGTAGACGTTATTGCGTAGTGCCTCCTGGGCCAACATCTGCAGGCGAGAATCGACCGTGGTGTAGACGTTGTAGCCGCCTGTATAGGCTTCCTCTTCACCGAGTGTATCAACCAGGTAGTCGCGGGCCATCTCTGAGATATAGGGGGCGTAAAGCTCTACCTCGGCGCCATGATACTTGGCGGTGATCGGAGCCCTTATCGCCTCTTGGTACTCGTCCTGAGTAATGTTCTCTTTCTCTAGCATACGGCTGAGTACCCAGTTACGGCGATTCATCGCTCGGGAAGGGTTACGTATCGGGTTGGCCGCAGAAGGTGCCTGGGGCAGGCCGGCGATCATGGCCATCTCTGGCAGGGTGAGCTCGTGGAGTTCCTTACCATAGTAGACCTGAGCGGCAGCGCCGACACCATAGGCACGGTTACCCAGGAAGGAGCGGTTGAGATAGAGGGTTAAAATCTCTTTCTTGCTGAGGGCCTTCTCAATTTTGAGAGCCAGAAAAATTTCTTTGATCTTACGAATATAGGTTTTCTCTCTGGAGAGAAAGAAGCCGCGGGCAACCTGTTGGGTGATGGTACTCGCCCCCTGGCTCTTCTTACCCGTGGTGGCCAGAATCACGGCGGCACGTATGATGCCGATGGGATCGATACCCTTGTGTTCGAAGAAACGGGCATCTTCTGTATCGAGTACCGCATTAATCAATTGTTGCGGCACCTGCTCATATTCAACAGGAATGCGGCGTTTTTCGCCAAATTGTGAAATTAATTTGCCGTCCATGCTGTAAATTCGTAATGGAGTTTGCAATTTTACGGTTTTAAGAGTGGTAACATCGGGGAGGTCCGGCAGCACATAAAAATAGGCTGCAGCAATTGCGCCTATTCCCAAAAGGGCTAGGCTGAACAGAGCGATGGTAATTCGTTTAAACCACTTCACCAGATAATTCCAATAAATTTAGCAGGCACAATAGTATATAAGGCGAGCAGCTATTGGTGAAGCAAAAATGGTTGTCAAAAAAATGGCAATTGTAAAAGTTACAAACATTTTGTACAAATATCTATAACGAGTTGATTTTGTGCTAATCTAATCCCTGAAACTATAACAAAAGTGACGATGGACTATGCTTTCAAATTTATGGAAGCGTCAGGCTCCGCAGATGGTTGGGATCGATATCGGTTCCCACGAGATAAAAGCAATACTGCTGAGTAAGACTGCTGATGGTTATAAAATTTTGAGTCACGCAGCGGTGCCCGTTAAAAAAGGCGCCGTTAATGATCATGAAATAAGAGATTCAGACGCGGTGTTGGAGTCCTTAAGATTGATCAAACGATCTTTGCCTAAGAGCGTAAAATATGCGGCAGCAGCGGTTTCGGGATCGGCTGTGATGACCAAGGTGATCTACATGGATGCCGCCCTCAGTGAAGAGGAGATGGAGACGCAGATCGAGATCGAAGCCGACAACCTTATCCCCTATTCACTCGATGAAGTCAGCATAGATTTTGAAACTCTCAATGTTAACAGTGCCGACCCCTCCAAGGTGGATGTGCTGCTTAGCGCGTGTCGTACCGAGAATATCGATGCCAGGGTCGATAGCTTGGACGACATCAATCTAGAAGCCAAAGTGATTGATGTTGAAGGATATGCCTTGGGACGCTCCTTCGAGTTAGTCGCCGCCCAGTTACCCGATGGTGCCGAAGACAAGGTGGTTGCGCTGGTGGATATCGGTGCGAACATGACAACTTTTGCCGTGGTGGAGAAGGGCGAAACGACCTTTATCCGCGAACAGGCATTCGGTGGTGAGCAGTTTACCCAGTCCATCTTATCTTTCTATGGCATGTCTCATGAGCAAGCGGAGAAGGCCAAGCTCGAAGGCGATCTTCCCCGCAATTATATGTTCGAGGTGCTCTCGCCCTTCCAGACGCAGTTACTGCAACAGATCAAACGTACCTTGCAGATTTACTGCACTTCTAGTGGCAAGGACAAGGTCGATCATATCGTCCTGTGCGGTGGAACCTCTAAGCTGGAAGGTATGGCTAATCTGCTCACCAACGAACTCGGTGTTCATACCATTATTGCCGACCCATTCTTGGGTTGTCTGCATGCGGACGAGCAAGTGAAGACGCAACTACAGCCCAATATTAATAAATACATGGTCGCGTGTGGATTAGCGCTGAGGAGTTACTCTCAATGGCGAACATAAACTTATTGCCCTGGCGCGAAGAAGCAAGAGAAAAACAAAAACGCGATTATTTGGGGATATTAGCAGCCGTATTTATCGGTGCAGCATTAGTCGTTTATTTAGCCTTAACCGTTATCGATATGATGACCGAGGAGCAGAGAGGAAGAAATGCCTATCTGCAGGGCGAAATTCAGCTGTTAGAAAAACAAATTGCCGAAATTAAAAAGATTCGCGAGCGTAAGAAAGATATCGAGCGTCGTACCGAGATCATATTAAACCTACAACAGGCGCGAAATTTACCGACCCACGTATTGGATGAGTTGGTGCGTGTTGTGCCCCCAGGAATATACCTTTCCAGCATAGAAAAGAAGGGCAGTTTGTTGTGGATAGAGGGACGTAGTGAGTCTAATAATAACGTCGCCAACATGATGCGTAAGATCAAGGCCTCTATGTGGTTACACGATCCTAATATGCAATCGATCGTCTCGCAGAATGATGAGATGCGCCAGTTACAGCGTTTTAGTTTAAGGGTCTCTATCGGTGAAGAAGATGCAGATGATGCCAAGACGACACAAGGAGCGAGCAAATGAAACTCGATCTGAGTGAATTCAATGATATCGATTTTGAGAACATTGGCGGTTGGCCGACCCAGGTTAAGGTCGTATTCGCCTCTTTCTTGGCCATCATCATCTTCGTGGCGGGATATTTCCTGTTTGTCTCTGATGCCATCGATGTCCTCAAAGGTGAGCAAGATAAAGAAATCACCTTAAGAGATGATTTTAAAGCGAAATATCAATTGGCGGCTAATCTTAAGTTGTACCGGGAGCAGCTGGCGGTCATGGAGGTTCAGTTTGCTGAGCTGTTGAAGATGTTGCCGTCGCAAAATGAGATGCCTGGCTTACTCGATGATTTGACCTTCGTTGCCACCGATTCGGGATTGGGGATTCAGAGCCTGGAGTGGCAAGAAGAGATACAGCGCGATTTCTATATCGAGTTTCCTATTAGCATGTCGGTGACGGGTGATTATCATGAGATGGGGCATCTGGTCAGTGGTGTTGCTAAGTTGCCGCGTATCGTGAGCCTGCATGATTTCGTCATAAAGCGAAGTGATAACGGTGAACTTGCCATGGAAATCTTGGCTAAGACCTATCGTTTCAAAGAGGGAGCTCAGGTTCCTAAAGACAAAGCGGCGAAGGGGGCGAAGAAATGAAGAAGCTACCTTTGCTAATTCTAGGCTTGATGCTAACGGGTTGTATGGGAGATCGCAGCGATCTTGAGCTGTTTGTGACCACCACTAAGGCTCAACATGTTGCGCGTGTGCCTCCTCTGAAAGAGCCTCCTAAGTTTGAACATTTTGCCTATCAGGCAGAGTTGATGCGCAGTCCCTTCGTACCACCTTCAAGAGAGTTGACCGAAGAGGTGGTCGACACGACTAAAGATTGTCTGCAGCCAGATCTGAAACGGCGCAAGGGGCGTCTAGAGACTTATGCCCTGGACAACTTAAAGATGCGTGGTACCTTGAGCGAAGATAAGAATATTTGGGCCTTGATCGAGACTAACGATGGTAGCGTTTATCGTCTAGGTGTTGGCGAATACGTAGGTTTGTATCACGGGCGAATTGCTAAAGTTACACAGCAAATGGTCGAAATAGTTGAATTAATTCCAGATGGGACAGGTTGCTGGGCTGAAAGAATGAGCAACATGGAACTGACTGGTGAATAACAAAGCGAAGGATGAGGGAATAATGGAATCTTCTGCCGCGAAAAGCGTTTTATTAAAAAAGTCGCCCCTGTTTAAAGTGGCCTTTGGCTTGGCTTTATTGTTGGGTGTGGCGCCGTATTCTTCTGCTGCGAACCGTCTGATTGATGTCAAATACCACTCAATTGTCGACCATCAGTTAGAGTTACAACTGGTCTTTGAGGAGGCTGTGAAGGAGCCTGAGATTAATCTCAATGCCTCTCCGGCACAGATCATCCTTGGGTTCGACGATAGCCTGTCTGGGTTGGAAAAAGATATCCTACCGATCAACAACGTTGGCGTTAAGTCCATGTCCACTCTGCAGGAAAGCGAGCAGCTTAAGGTGCTGGTGGATCTGGCTAAGGTCAAGGCTTATCAAGGTAAGGTGCTGGGTAATACCTATCGCCTGACCATTAACGATGAGGTCGCCAGTCGTAGCGACACGGCCGCGAATCCTTTCGTTAACGGTATCAAGAACATAGATTTCCACCGTACAAGCGATGGTGGCGGTGAGTTGTTGGTTAAATTAAATAACTCGTCGGTTGCCGCCAATGTGCAGCAGGTCGGTGCCAAGCTAGAACTCAAACTTTACAACACGGACATAGGCTCAGATCTTCTCTATGTCATGGATGTTCAAGACTTTGCGACGCCGGTGAAGAGCTTTGAGACCTTTAAGGATGAGTTGACGGCACGTGTATTGGTGGATGTCTCGGGTCAGTACGAGTACAACTATAAGCAGGAAGGCAACCTATTCAGACTCAACGTGCGTAAGGCAGAGCGCGCCGCCGTCGTCAAGGAAGAGAAGAAGTATGAAGGTCGCTCGCTTTCTCTTAACTTCCAGAGCATCTCGGTACGTACTGTGTTGCAGATCATTGCCGATTATAACAACTTCAACCTGGTGACCAGTGATACGGTCGAAGGGGATATCACCCTGAGACTCGACGATGTGCCTTGGGACCAAGCCTTGGATCTGATTCTGCAAACGAAGGGACTGGATAAGCGCATCGAAGGCAATATCTTGATGGTGGCGCCAGCCGAAGAGATCGCCATTCGCGAGAGCCAAGAGCTGAAAAACCAGCAGGAAGTGAAAGAGCTCGCGCCGCTATACTCTGAATATCTGCAGATCAACTATGCCAAGGCAACAGACATTGCCGAGCTGCTTAAAGGCGACGATGCCTCTCTGTTGTCGGCTCGAGGCACAGTTGCCGTAGACGACAGAACTAACACTCTATTGGTTAAAGATACCGAAGAGAGTCTGGAGAGTATTCATCGTCTGGTGGAAGTCTTGGATATCCCTATTCGTCAGGTATTGATCGAATCTCGCATGGTTACCGTGAAGGATGATGTCTCTGAAGATCTCGGTATCAAGTGGGGCATTACCGATCAGCAGGGCAACAAGGGGACTTCCGGTAGCCTGGAAGGCGCGAACGATATTGCAAACGGTGTCGTGCCGGATATTGGCGACCGACTGAATGTTAACTTGCCGGCGGCCGTGGCGAACCCAACCAGCATCGCCTTCCATGTGGCCAAATTGGCCGATGGCACCCTGCTGGATCTTGAGCTGAGCGCCCTAGAGCAAGAAAGCAAGGGTGAGATTATCGCCAGCCCACGCATTACCACCTCAAACCAGAAGGCGGCCTATATCGAGCAGGGTGTTGAGATCCCTTATGTCGAATCGGCTTCCAGTGGTGCTGCCACTGTGCAGTTTAAGAAGGCGGTATTGTCGCTGCGCGTGACACCACAGATCACCCCTGATAATCGTGTGATCTTAGATCTTGAGATCACTCAGGACTCTCAGGGTAAGACGGTTGATACGCCACTGGGTCAGGCGGTGTCTATCGATACCCAGCGTATCGGTACTCAGGTGTTAGTGGATCATGGTGAGACCATTGTGCTCGGTGGTATCTACCAGCAACAATTGATCAATCGTGTCAGCAAGGTACCCGTACTCGGTGATATTCCGTTCTTGGGTTACCTTTTCAGAAACACCACAGATAAGAACGAGCGCCAAGAGCTGCTGATCTTCGTGACACCTAAGATTATCTCCGAACAGCTGTAGTTCGAAGCATATCTGAGATAAAGCCAGCGTTTAGACGCTGGCTTTTTAATGCCTGAGTATAATTTCACAGAATTTACTCCCTCCACTTGCCTTTGAGGGGAATTAGCTGAGATAATCCGTGGTCAAGTCTCATTAGAGCAAGGTAACATTTAAGGTCGGCCTGATTTTTTGGCTGGCGTAGGCAAACTTTCCATATAAGATTCAGACGTAAAGCAATGGCTGAAAAACGTAATATTTTCCTAGTAGGTCCTATGGGGGCTGGCAAAAGCACTATAGGCCGTCATCTGGCGCAGATGCTTCATTTAGAGTTCCACGATTCAGATCAAGAGATTGAAAACCGTACCGGTGCTGATATCGCGTGGGTATTTGACGTTGAGGGCGAAGAAGGTTTTCGTCGTCGCGAAACACAAGTTGTTGCCGATTTAACTGAAAAACAGGGTATTGTTTTAGCCACTGGCGGCGGCTCCATTCAGAGTAAAGACATTCGTAACAACTTGTCTGCCCGAGGCATAGTGGTGTATCTGGAAACCACTATCGATAAGCAGGTTGCGCGTACCCAGCGTGACAAGCGTCGTCCACTACTTCAGGTTGAAGACCCAAGAGAAGTGTTAGAAAAGCTTGCTGAGATCCGTAATCCACTGTACGAAGAGATTGCCGATGTCATAGTCAAGACTGACGAGCAGAGCGCAAAAGTTGTTGCAAATCAAATTATTGACCAGTTAGGCTTCTAAACATTAGGCGGTAGAATGGAACAGATTCAGGTTGAACTTGGTGTACGCAGTTACCCTATCTTTATTGGCCAGAATCTCCTCGAAAATAGCGATTACTTTTCAAGCTATCTTCAAGGCAAAAAAATTCTAATCGTAACTAATGACACAATAGCGCCTCTGTATCTGGCTAAGGTACAGGCGCTATTGGCTTCCTACCAATGTGCCGATCCTGTCATCTTACCCGATGGCGAACAATACAAGACACTGTCGCAGATGGATGCGATTTTTACCTCGCTGCTCGCGCAGAATATGGGGCGTGATTCCGTATTAATTGCCTTGGGTGGTGGTGTCATAGGTGACATGACGGGTTTTGCCGCCGCTTGTTATCAACGCGGTGTCGATTTTATTCAGATCCCAACGACCCTGTTGTCACAGGTCGATTCTTCCGTGGGGGGCAAGACGGCCGTCAACCATCCCATGGGCAAGAACATGATAGGTGCCTTCTATCAACCTAAGATGGTTGCCATAGACACTGCATGTCTGCATACCTTACCGGCCCGTGAATTTGCCGCCGGCATGGCCGAGGTGATCAAGTATGGCATTATCTGGGATGGCTCATTTTTCAGTTGGTTAGAGCAGAATGTTGCGGCGCTTAAATCGTTAGATGAGGCGGCGCTCACCTATGCTATCGCCAAATGTTGCCAGATTAAGGCCGACGTCGTGGCGCAAGATGAGACCGAGCAAGGGGTGCGTGCCCTGTTGAACCTGGGACACACCTTTGGTCATGCCATTGAGGCCGAGATGGGTTATGGCGTATGGCTCCACGGTGAAGCCGTGGCGGCTGGCACAGTACTTGCTGCGCAAACTGCATCTAAGATGGGGCTGGTGGATGAGTCAATTGTTTGTCGAATCGAAGCGATATTCGAGGCATTTGACCTACCAACAGAGGCCCCAGAGGCGGTGGACTTCGAACAGTTCATCAAGCATATGCGGCGTGACAAGAAAGTGCTGAACGGAAAACTCAGACTCGTGCTGCCAAAGGCCATTGGCCAGGCAGAGGTGTATGGCGAGGTTTCCGAGTCCCTTCTGCAAGAGGTCATTAGCCGCGCCTAGTTTGTGTGGTGATTAAGTGACATTTCAAACAGCTATTCTCTTACCCAGTCAGGAGTCTCTGCTACATAGATTGCAGCATGTAGTCTTGTATGGCCAGCAGTTGACTGTGTTGACGGGAGAAACCGGCGCAGGAAAAACCACTCTCACTACGGCGCTTGTGGACACATTGGATGATGTCAGCTCGGCCCTGGTTGTTTGTCCACAGCATGTCGATAGCGCCGAGATCCGCCGCAAGATCTTAGTCCAACTCCTAACCGAACCGGTTTTCGACGACGAATTGCCGCTGCCTGAAACCCTGTTGCGCCTCGGCGATGCCTTGCCCTCACACAGCCATATTGTGCTCGATGATGCCCAATATCTGCCTCTAGAGCTGTGGGCGGAATGTATTGTCTTGAGCCAGCTGAACATTGCGGGCAAAAAGCTTTCGCTGACACTAACGGCCCCGGCGGAGTACTTAAATCAGATCTTGACCCAGCTGCCAGAGACACAGCGTCCGCTCTTGCTGCCTGTCGCTATATCGCCTTTAACCTTGCCGGAGCGCGAGGGCCTCTATTATACCCTGTTGCATCGCAGCGAAGAGACACCTTTTACGCCGCGGGATATTGTCAAAGATCAGCTGCAGCGTCAGCAGGGGACACCGGTCGAAGTCTTGAACCTGCTCTATCTGGCACTGCACGGTGAAGCTGCAGCCCCCAAGAAAAATCCTTGGCCTGTCTATTTGGCCATAGGTGCCTGCGTGGCTTCTCTGCTCACCAGTTTCTATTGGTTATGGGCTGAACCTGAAGAGATCATGACCAAGTCTAAGGTGCAGACCGTCGCGGCGGTGCGCGCGGCCGCGTTTAACACTCAATATGGTCAGCGCCTGTTGAGTGCTTATTTCGAGCAAGGCTCACAATTGCGCAAAACGCTGGTTAGTCCTGCTGATGCTGCGCTGCCTGCGACCGAGCCGAAAATTGAGTCTGGCGACCAGATTGAAACGCTGACGCAAGCTCTGCCAGATGCTCAGCCAAGTGCCTCGCCCAGATCTCAGCCTGCTTCTCAGTTAAAAGAGGTGAGCGAAGAGCAGCGGCTCCAAGCTGAAGCACTCACTTATCAAGATGCGTCCGAGCCAGAGGTGGCTGAGCAACCGTCGCAAGTTGCAGGAGCAATAGAGCAAACGCAACAGAGTCAGGTATCGGATGAAGCTAGGGCAGCTAAGCCAGTGGAAACTTTTGCCCTGGTGCCGGTAAGCGAACCCAAGGAATCTCGTAAGTTGGCGGCATCGCAACCACACCCTGCGGGCTTTACGCTGCAGCTGGCGACGGTGAAACGCCTTGAGTCGCTCGATGCGACGATCGCCAAGCTGCCCGACGTTAATCAGGTGCAGATTGCCCGCTACAAGAGCTACTGGGTGCTCCTCTATGGGCAATACACAGATAGGCAAGCGGGGCAGCAGGCCGCCCTCGATTTAGCCCAGACGAGTCAATTAGCCGCTCCATGGGTGAGAGCCTGGGTAGATTTATCCGGCTATGAGTTGCAACAAGGGGCTGTGAGTCGTGAAATTCATTAATAAACAGAGTACAATCGACGACTTGTTTTCATTGTGCACTCAATCGATTTAGATGATTAAAAAACAGAGAGCCTTCTTAAAATGGGCCGGCGGTAAATTTAAACTGGTTGATGCGCTCACCCAGCACCTGCCCGAAGGCGACAGATTGGTGGAGCCCTTTGTCGGCGCAGGCTCGGTATTTCTAAATACCCATTACAAGCGCTATCTGTTGTGCGACATCAATCAGGATCTGATCAATCTCTATCAGATAGTGCAATCCACACCGGAAAAATATATCACCGAGGCCAAGGCGATGTTTGTCGAAGCCAAGAATGATAAAGAAGCCTATTACCAGGTGCGCAGTGAATTCAATCAGACCCGGGATCCCTTCCTTCGCTCTGTCTATTTTCTCTATATGAATCGCCATGGGTTTAACGGTCTGTGTCGCTACAACTCCAAGGGCGGCTTCAACGTACCTTTCGGTTCATACAAGAAGCCCTATTTTCCCGAAGAGGAGATTAAGGCCTTCGCCGAAAAGGCGCAGGTGGCCGAGTTTAAGTGTATAGGATACGAAGAGGCCTTCGAGCTGACTCAGCCCGGCGATGTGGTCTATTGCGACCCGCCTTATGCACCACTCTCCACCACGGCAAGCTTTACCACCTATGTGGGCTCGGGCTTTAGCCTGGACGATCAGGCACTGCTGGCGCGTAAGTCTCGTCATACGGCGATTGACAGGGGCATACCCGTGCTCATCAGCAACCATGATATTCCCCTGACCCGTGAGCTATATCATGGTGCCAGGTTCGATACCATCCAGGTGCAGCGCAATATCAGTCAAAATGGTAACAGTCGTAAGAAGGTCGATGAACTGATGGCCCTGTACGATGACAGTTACCACAGCGAAAACGATTAAGCCCAATACATTAGTTAATTGGGGTTAATTCAGTACCAGTTTCACGATAAAGATGAGTGAAGCGACCAAGGCGATGGCCAGTAGAATTCCCATCACAATAAAAGGCAGCGGTGAGCTGGACTGAAAGTCACGCACGCGGTTTTGCTCTGTCTGCACGCCAAAGAAGGCGGCTAGGGTGCTCAAAAAGAGTTGCAGCAAGAGGGTGCCTAGAGGCGCTGTTTGCTGGTGGGGGTGACATCATCCATGGGCGTGTCTTGATGACCATGGAGCAGTTCGAGCAGATCCACAAAGTGCAGTTGATTAGAGCGGCTTCGACCCGTCAGCCAGTTACTCCAGCTGACATTATCTGCCTGATCGGCACAGCGGTTATTGGGATGACTGGCTGGGAGAGAGGAGTTGTAGCTGGTGTTGCTATCGCACACGCAGGCCAGGTTGGTTTCATTTTCACTGAGACTCTGAACGCCAATGGCAGTAAAACCAACAACGGCGGCTGTGACGGTAAATACCGTTGCCGATTTAATCTTGGCTGAAGCTTTGGCTTTATCTCTCATCTCTACATCCTGTGAACATGGAAACCCCTAATCAGCGCATTATAGCAAAGGCGTTTATATTTTGAACATAATTTTTCGGTGAGGCTATTTGCCACAGGTGAAATTTACTCAATTCTGAACCAGAACACGTTTAATCGGTTATCGCCTATAGAGGCTGGACTGGGCTATAAGGTAGAATAGCGTAATTCTTATTCAGATTAGTGAGTTTATCATGCGTCCATTTCTAATTGCTCCCTCTATCTTATCTGCCGACTTTGCCCGTCTTGGGGAAGATGTCGAGGCGGTACTCAAGGCCGGTGCCGATGTGGTTCACTTCGACGTGATGGATAACCATTATGTGCCGAACCTGACCATAGGCCCTATGGTGTGTAAGGCACTACGTGATTACGGTGTGACCGCCGATATCGACGTGCATCTCATGGTGAAGCCAGTGGATCGCATCATTCCTGATTTCGTTGATGCCGGTGCCTCTATCATCACCTTCCACCCAGAGGCCTCTGAGCATATCGACCGCACTCTGCAGCTGATTAAAGAATCTGGCTGTAAGGCGGGTCTGGTATTCAACCCGGCTACTTCGCTGCACTATCTGGACCATGTGATGGATAAGCTGGACGTGATTCTGCTGATGTCGGTTAACCCTGGCTTCGGCGGTCAGTCATTCATCCCGTCGACGCTGGATAAACTACGCCAGGTGCGTGAGCGTATCGATGCCAGCGGTTTCGACATACGTTTAGAAGTCGATGGCGGCGTTAAGGTCGACAACATCGCCGAAATCGCGGCGGCAGGTGCCGATATGTTCGTGGCAGGCTCGGCCATTTTCAACAAGCCAGATTACAAGGCGGTGATCGACGAGATGCGCGGCGAGCTGGCTAAGGTCGATGCCTGAGTATGAAAGCCCAATCTATTAAGGCTATTGCCTTCGATCTCGATGGCACGCTGATCGACAGTGTGCCGGATTTGGCGGCTGCCACCCAGGGCATGCTCGCCGAGTTGGACTTGCCCCTGTGTGACGAGAATCAGGTACGCAGCTGGGTAGGTAACGGCGCGGCCAAGTTGGTCGAGCGTGCGCTGACCTTCGCCCGCGGTGAGCAAGCCACACAGGCCGATATCGATGCGGCCATGCCGCTGTTTAGCAGGCACTATGAGGCTAATCTGCAACAGCATAGCCGCCTCTACGATGGCGTTAAGTCGGCGCTTGAGCAGTTGGTTAAGCTGGGGTATCAGCTGGCGATTGTGACCAACAAGCCCTATCGCTTCACTGTGCCTCTGCTGGAGGCGTTTGGTATCGCTCACCTGTTTAATCAAGTGCTGGGTGGTGATTCGCTGGAGAAGATGAAGCCGGATCCCTTGCCGCTGACGCACCTCAAACAGACATGGCAGCTCGATGATGAGCAGCTTTTGATGGTGGGTGACTCTCGAAACGATATTTTAGCGGCGAAAGCGGCGGGTATTTCCTCGATCGGCTTGACCTACGGGTACAACTACGGTGAAGATATTGGGCTCAGCGGCCCAACGGCCGTTTGTAACACATTTAGCGAAGTATTGGCGCAGATAACAGACAGCCAAATAGTATTGGAGCAATAAATTTTATGACTAAACCTATTGTGCTTAGCGGTGCCCAACCGTCAGGTGAATTGACCATTGGTAACTACATGGGTGCACTACGTCAGTGGGTTGCGATGCAAGATAGTCATGATTGCCTATATTGTGTGGTCGATCTGCATGCCATTACCGTACGCCAGGATCCGCAGAAGCTGCGCGACGCCTGCTTAGATACCCTGGCCCTTTATCTGGCCTGTGGTGTAGATCCTAAGAAGAGCACAGTCTTCATCCAGTCTCAGGTGCCTCAGCACACTCAGCTGGGTTGGGCGCTGAACTGCTACACCCAGATGGGTGAGCTAAGCCGCATGACACAGTTTAAAGACAAGTCGCAAAAGCATGCCAACAATATCAACGTCGGCCTGTTCGGCTATCCGGTATTGATGGCGGCAGACATACTGCTGTATCAGGCTAACGAGATCCCTGTGGGTCAAGATCAGAAGCAACATCTTGAACTGACTCGTGATATCGCGACACGCTTCAACAACGCCTATGGTGAGACCTTTACCATTCCCGAGCCTTTCATCCCTGAGCATGGGGCCAAGGTGATGTCTCTGCAGGATCCGCTGAAGAAGATGTCTAAGTCTGACGACAACCGTAACAATGTGATCGGTCTGCTGGAAGACCCTAAGGCCGTCATGAAGAAGCTGAAGAAGGCGATGACTGACAGCGACGAGCCGCCAGTGGTGCGTTTCGACGTCGAGAACAAGCCGGGTGTCTCTAACCTGTTGAGCCTGATGTCGGGTGTGACAGGTCAGAGCATCGCCAGCCTGGAAGCCGAGTTCGAAGGCAAGATGTACGGTCATCTTAAAGTCGCCGCCGGTGAGGCCGTGGTTGGAATGCTAGAGCCGCTGCAGGAGCGCTTCAAGGAGTACAGAGCCGATCAGAGCTTCCTCAATCAGGTGATGCATGAAGGTGCCGAGAAGGCCCAGGCCCGCGCCGAAGTGACCCTGAAGAAGGTCTACGAAAAGATTGGTCTTCTGCTCTAATCGAATGTGTGAAAAAGCCGGCAGCAGCCGGCTTTTTTTATGGGTGACGTTAAGGAAAGCCGCTAGTGCTGCTGGGTCAACCAGTGGACGAAGGCGGCGATGGCGGGCTCCTGCAGGCGCCGCTGCTTGCACAGGAAGTTAAATTCAAATCCCGTGTCGATACCCGCAAAGGGCAGGGCCACAAGACGCGCTTTGGCGATATCATCCAGCACCATGAAGTCTGACGCTAATGCCACCCCCTGGCCGGCGATGGCGGCCTCGATCGCCATCAGTACATGGCTGAAGAGCTGCTGCTGTTCCTCCTCGGGTTGAGCCACTTTATGATGTTCAAACCAGCGCTGCCAATCCAGTCCCAGTGGGCCCTCGTCGACGGTGAGCAGCTGCTGGGACTTGAGCCAGTCGAGATCCAGCTTGTCACCGCTATTGATGAGTTCAGGGCTGCAGACGGGGATCAAACGCTCGGCGTGCAGTAGCTGCTGCCAGTAGCCTTTCTGGTTCTGTTGACCCGTGATGAACATGTCGGCGCTGCTGTGGGACAGCACAGGGTCTTCGGTGATCATGTCCAGGCGCACCTGAATACCTGGGTGTAAGCGGCGAAATCCGCTGAGTCTGGGGATCAACCATTTCACCGCAAAAGAGCTGTAGACCGCCAGACGCAGCGCCTCGGGTTTCTCGCCCAGCAATCTTTGGTTCAACTCGCCCAGTTCGTTGAAGATCCTCGCCGTTTCCTGGTACAGCTGCTCCCCCTTGTCGGTGAGCCTCAGGCTGCGTCCCTCTCGCCTAAACAGGGGTAAGGCGAAATGCTCCTCCAACAGGCGAACCTGGTGAGACACCGCACTCTGGGTAATGCACAGCTCCTGTGCGGCACGGGAGAAGTGCTGCAAACGGGCGGCAGCCTCGAAGACCTGCAAGGCTCTCAGCGGGGGGATCTTTCTCATCGTCTGTCTCGCGTCTCGGCAATCAATAAATGAATTTAATTCATCTATGATAAGAAATCATCATTTCAGCTACAGTATTTTGCTCGCTATCATGCCGCCAGATGATTCTTGATATTGGAGCCTGAGATGCAACGCAATCTGATGTTGGGCCTTGGATTACTGCTGCTGGGCAATGTGTTTACCGCCCTCTATGATGTGTCGATCAAGTGGTTGCCGGCAGAGAGCGACGCGGCGATGTTTCTGCTACTGCGCCAGGTGACGGCGATTGTGATGATGCTGCCGCTCTGGTTTTACGCCGGACGGCCGAAGACCGCCTTTCTGAAGCTGCATATGATACGGGCCAATAGTGGGGCGATCGGCGGACTCATGCTGATCTTGGGCCTGATGTCCCTGCCACTGGCGACCGTCAGCTCGCTGTTTTACTCCGCCCCCTTGATGATCATCGTCATGGGCATGGTGTTTCTCAAGGAGCGGCTCAGCGGCGATCAGATCTTGGCAAGTATCCTGGGGTTTATCGGCATCCTCATCATTCTCAGGCCGAGCGAGATGAATCTGGCGGCGCTGGCCGTGCTGGTGTCGGCGATCATCTTTGCCGCCAATCAGCTGATGCTCAGGTGGTTGCCAAGCAGTGAGGCGGCGAGTGTTACCCTGATCTGTTACAACCTGCTGAGTCTGCCGTTAGTGATAGGCTTTGCCGCCTGGCAGGGATTCGCGGGCTTTAGTTGGCCCGTACTGGGTATCGCAGTGCTGAGTAATATTTTCCTGCTCGCCTACCAGCTCTTTAGCGTGCTGGCCTATCGTAAGGCTCAGGCGGGAGAGATAGCCATAGCCGAATACAGCGGTCTGCTGTTCTGTGTATTGTTTGGTTGGCTCTGGTTTGACGAATGGCTGGACGCCTTAGGTTGGCTGGGTGCCGCGCTGATTGTGCTGCCCACCATGATTCTGCCGGTGCTGGCGCGAAGATGGCGTAAGGTAAGACAGGCAGAGCTCGCCTAGGCGTTATGCCGCTTAGGCGAACTAGCTGTTGGGGGTATCGAAGACCTTGATGACCTTACGTACGCCGGCGGTGTTACGGGTGATATCTACCGCCAGATCGGCCTGTTCGCGGCTCACGACGCCGAGAAGAAAGACCTCGCCATTTTCGGTGATCACCTTGATGCGGGTGACATCCAGATCTTTGTCGTTCAGCATACGCGTCTTCACCTTGGTGGTGATCCAGGTGTCGTTGCTGCGGGTCGTAAAGGAGGTCGGGTTACCTATGCGGATCTGATTGTGGATCTTACCGCCCAGGTTCAGCTTCTGCACCGTGTTGATCGCCTTGTCCCGCAGCATGGAGCTGGGGGCCTGGCCTATCATGAGCACGTTACCGTTCATCGCCACCCCGGTGATATTGGTTTGGTTCTTAATATCTTCATGGGCCGCCAGGGCGCTGGCGATTTGAAAATCGGCGTTGGTGTCGTCCAGCTGGGTCGAGAAGCTACGTTCATCGTTGGCCATCATGGCGCCACCGACTGCGCCGACCATTACGGCCCCGGCGCAGCCTTGTAACAACAGGAGTACGGCTAGGATGGGGAGCAGAGCTCTCATGCCTGGTCATCCTGCGGGAAGAGGGTGCGGTCTATGTTGTCGCACAGGCAGTGGATCACCAACAGGTGCACTTCCTGAATACGCGCGGTGACATTTGAAGGCACGCGTACTTCCACGTCGTTCACGCCCATCAGGCCTGCCATGGCGCCGCCATCTTTACCCGTGAGGGCGACTATGGTCATGTCACGGCTCAGCGCCGCTTCCATCGCCTTGATCACGTTGCCGGAGTTGCCACTGGTTGAGATGGCCAGCAAGATGTCGCCAGGTTGACCCAATGCCAAGATCTGCTTAGAGAAGATCTCGTCATAGCTGTAGTCGTTACCTATGGCGGTAATGGTCGAGGTATCGGTTGTCAGGGCGATGGCCGGTAGCGGCGGACGCTCTATCTCATAGCGGTTCAGTAGCTCGGCCGAGAAGTGCTGGGCGTCGCCGGCGCTGCCGCCGTTACCACAGGCTAAGATCTTGTTGCCGCCCAGTAGACACTGCACCATCATCTCGGCCGCCTTCTCGATAGACTCGGGCAGGGCTTCGGCCGCATCGATCTTGGTCTGGATAGAGTGGGTAAAACTGTCTTTAATACGTTCTAACATGGAATGATCCTTTAAAAATAAAACTGTTTAACAAGCCTTCATTTGCCTAGTCGTGGCTGAGTGGAGCACTAAAAGGCGTTGGTGACCCACTGAATGTCATTGCCATCTATGGCCAGAAGATCGAAGCGACACTGCGCATCTATCTGATTGAGCTGCATATAATGGCTTGCCGCTCGATTAAGTCTTGCTATCTTGCCTCGGCTAACGGCCTGTATCGCACCGCCAAATTGTTTCGATTGGCGGTATTTTACCTCAATAAAAACCCATTTGTGACCTTGGCGCATTATGAGGTCAATTTCACCAAATGGGTAGCGTACGTTTCGTTCGACCAGCGTGAGCCCCTGTTGTTCCAGGTAAGCCAGGGCGAGGTCTTCCGCCTGCTGGCCCTTGGTGAGGTGCTCGGCACTCGTCATAGGGGTCTCAAGTTGCCTCGCTGGTAACGTCCCCAGCTGAGCTGGCGGTTAATCGTACCATCGGGTGATACAGAAAGCAGACCGCTGCGACCCGAGTATTGGTAGCCGGGTAGGGCGCGCATCTGCGCCAGCTTGCTCACCAGCTGTAGGGCGTCGAAGCCCATCACATAGAGGCGCTTTTGGCTGTTGCCCCAGGTCGGCCACAGGCGGGCAACCTCGCTGGTCTCGGCGTTAGACTCGAGCAACCAGGGAATGTCGCTGATGGTCAGGTTATTCAGCTCCTGTGCGGCGGCGCGCGACTGGCTCTCGATACGGCTGCGGCTGGTGGTGTATAGTGGCACAGGTTCGGCAAACACGCTGAAGTTGACGTCGATAAAAGGCTTGAGCAGCGGCAGATCTTGGTTGCTGGCGATCATATAGATGGCGTCGATATCGCGGCGAGATCGGAAGTCGGCCTCGATCTTACTACCCAGCAGCGTCTTGATGCGGGCGATACGCTCCTTACTGTCGATCACTCCGAGAGACTTCTGTACCGTGACTTTCATTTCGTCGCCGCGCTTGTAGTAGTGGATCTCGGCCGCCTCATGGGTCAGCTCCTGCCACTTAGCGTTAAAGGCCTCTGCCATGCGGCGGCCCACGGCGTCGTCGCTGGCCAGCAGCAGCGGCTTCTCTATGCCGTCATTATAGAGTTTCTGCGCGGCATCTAATGCCTCGTCCGTGGGCGAGAGCGCGAAGAAGAAGCGATCATTAGACGGGGTGAAGCTGTCCACATGGTTGAGAAACAGCTGAGGCACCTCAGGCTGTATCTGTGTTTGAGCGAGCGGCTGCGTCTGACCATTGGCTTGCTGCTCGGCTTTGGCCTCCGCCTGCATCAGGCTCTCGACTTCGGATTGCAGTAGCGGGCCTATGATGAAGTCGGCGCCGGCGGCAATCGCCTGCTGCTGGGCAAGCTCGGCGCCCTGGGCCGTGTCGAAGAAGTTGACCGAAACCGAGTCGTCCGGATTGGTCAGATAGCTGGAGATGATCCCCTGCTTGACCGTATCGGCAATGGCGGCTCTGGGGCCGGTGAGCGGCAGTAGTACGGCAATATTTTTCGGCTTGTAGGGCTTAGTATTAAGCGCCCGCTCCAGATCCGTCGGCAGCTTCTTGGCCCCCGGATGGCCTGGATTGTCCTGTTGCCAGTTGCCCAGTTGCTGCACCAATAGTTGCGGGTCTATGGCATAATGCTTGGCGATATAGGCCAGCTGCAGCCAACCGGCAAAGGTAGGGTTACTACTATCCTGGCTAAAGGAGAGTAGTGTCTGTTCGTGCAGGGGCTGCAATATGCCCCAGATCTCGTCGTTAACCTCACTCGCTTCGGCGCCTGGCAGGTAAGTGGCCAGCAGGGTGAGCTCCTTCGCCTGTTCTATGGGCTGTTTGCTCAGTTGATAGAGACGCGCCTTGAGTTGATGGTAGGAGACCATCTGCCAGCTGGCGAGTCGCCACTGGCTGGGATAATTGAGTTGGGCCAGGCCCTGCTCATAGTTGTCGGTCTGCTCCAGTACTCTGGCGCTCAGGTATCTGTGCTCGGCCAGGATCTCAGGCTTGTTGACCAGGCTAGGTTTAACGGCGGCCAGCGTCTTACCGGCATTGCCGGTATCGCCTTGGTTGATAAAGGCGTGAGCCGCCAGCAGCATGAGACGGTTCTTGTGTTCGGCATCTTTGGCCTGCTTGGCATCTGCCAGATACTGTGCAGGGCTTTGGGTGGCATTCACCAAAGAAACTTGGCTGCTGGTTTCTTTCACTGGGGTTGGCGCCGTGGCACAACCGAATAATACTGTGGCCAACACAGCGGCGGAGATTAATTTAGTTGTATTCAGTCTTTTTAACACAGGACTTCACTCTGGTAAGATGCTGGCTGTAGTTTAACCTTCTCTTACGCCTGACGAAAGTCTTGTGACAATCATTACAGAGGTAGATATGGACCTGTCGGTCGCACTTTACATAGTTCCTACGCCATCGGTAACCTTGGCGACATCAGCAGCCGCGCCCTGGAGGTATTGAATCAGGTCTCTCTTATCGCCTGTGAGGACACACGCCATAGCGGTAAGTTGCTGAGCCATTTCGGTATCGAGACCCGTAAGACGGCGCTGCATGATCATAACGAGCGTGACCGTGCCCAGGGAATCATCCAGAAGCTGGCCGCAGGCGAGTCGGTGGCCCTGATCTCCGATGCCGGAACGCCGCTTATCTCAGATCCCGGCTATCATCTGGTGTCTCAGGTACGTGAAGCTGGTTTCAATGTGGTGCCTTTGCCTGGGCCTTGTGCGGCGATCACCGCGCTGAGCGCCTCGGGTCTGCCGTCGGATCGCTTCTCCTTCGAGGGTTTCCTGCCCGCCAAGGAGAAGGGACGTATCGATAAGTTGACCGAGCTAAAAGAGGATCCCCGCACCCTGATCTTCTACGAGTCACCCCATCGTATCCTTCATAGCCTCACCTCTATCGTGACAGCTTTGGGGGCCGATCGTCAGGTGGTGATGGCTCGTGAAGTCACCAAGACCTTCGAGACCTTCCTCTCTGGCACCGCAGCCGAGGTGTTGGCGACCGTGAGTGAGGATCCTAATCAGCAGAAAGGCGAGATAGTGCTCATGTGTCATGGGCACCGTAGCGACGAAGATGCTGGTGTGCCGGCTCCGGCGCTGGAGACACTTAAGCTGCTGAGCCAGGAGCTGCCGCTGAAGAAGGCCGCGGCGCTGGCGGCCCAGATCCATGGGTTGAAGAAGAACGCCCTCTATAAGTTGGGGCTCGAGCTGGATCTCTAGTCATTTGCTTAGGCCAATATAAGGTGGTGCGCCGCGGCGCATTAGGCTATAATCCGCGCCGAGTTGGCCAGACAGTTGCTGCGTTCGCAAGAACGGGGAGGAAAGTCCGGGCTTCATAGAGCAGGGTACCAGGTAACGCCTGGGCGGTGTGAACCGACGACAAGTGCAGCAGAGAGGAGACCGCCAATCTTCGGATTGGTAAGGGTGAAAGGGTGCGGTAAGAGCGCACCGGGCGGCTGGTAACAGTCCGTTGCAAGGTAAACTCTACCCGAAGCAAGACCAAATAGGGTCCCGTATGGCGCTGCTCGCGTTGGGACCGGGTAGGTCGCTTGAGCCTGTGAGCGATTGCAGGCCTAGATGAATAACTGTCCACGACAGGACCCGGCTTATCGGCCAACTCATCAAATTAGCAAGGCCCGTTTGTTTATGACAGACGGGCCTTTTCTTTCTTTACGCTCACAGTTTTAGAAGGGCATGCTCTTCGGTGCCAAGTCTGCCTGGGGGATGCGAATTGGCTGCATCTGATATTTTTGGTAGATCTTATCCAGCCTGCCTTCCTGTAACAGCCTGACAAACAGGTGATTAAACTGGCGTACCGTCTCGCTGTCGGTAAAGGCCTTGTTGAAGGCGACACAGTACAAAATTGCCCGGTCGGCACTGAGATAGTGCAGGTCGGTCAATCCTATCTGCTCGGCATAGAATCTCCCCACTTGCTTATTGACATAGTAGGCGTCGAACCTGCCTTTTTGCAGCATGCGCATCGGCAGGGCATCTCCCTGAGGATAGATGTCGGTGAGCAGAGGAGGCAGCGAAAGCTGCTTGAGTTTTTCCTGTTGCCGCATGAGTGAGGTATAGGTGTTGGAGGGGCCATAGACGCCAATTACCTTGCCCGAAAGCTGACTCAGTTCGGTTATCGGAAAGTCATTTAGGGTGTAGAAGCCGTACTCTGTCTGTACCAGCGGCAGGGAAAACCACATGGACTGGGCCCGCTCCCTGTTCCAGCCGAGAAAGATCCCCTTGGCCTCGCCGTTGGAAAACATGTGAATCGCCCGGCGATAGGGGCGAATGGAGATGTTGCATTGCCCAGGCCACTGCAGGCAGATTGCCTGGGAAAGTTCCACCAAGATCCCTTGGGTCCTGCCTCGACTATCCTCGTAACTAAAGGGGGCAAAGTCGTGGTAGACAATATTCAGATCGCTGGCCTTCGCCCATGACGGGAGCAGCAAGAACAAGCTCAATAGCAGCAGGCTGAATCTTGGTGAGATCATGTGTTCTCTACCTTTATGGCCACGATAATGATCAGTTTAGTCGCTGAGATTGATTCCTACCTTGCCATTGCTCACTTACGCGCTTCAGTCTCAGAGAGTAAAGGGCCGGCTATCATAGAGCTGGCTGTGTGTCTTACCAGAGCATGGGCTGCAACAGTTCTTGCCAAAAGTGTGGCGGTTTTAGCGGTACCTTGGTTGTATTGGCTGCCTCAAATAGCGTCACCTGATGGCTAAACCAAAACATCAAGACTAACGATGCGACATAGACAAGGCCCAGTTTGAGGGTCATCTTCTTAGAAAATGGCGCTCGGATGAGCGCTATCGTCGGGCCTATATAAATGGCGGCAAGCCACACCAAACTGCCCATATAAAATACCGCTTCTCTAAATAGCGCTATTTGCTCGAATTGATCGGGAAGGTGCTGACCCACGACGAGAAATGTGGCGTTTAAGGGGGAGAAGAAGCCGGTTGCCGTATGGGCCAAGCCTAAATACATCAGCAGTTCCCCCACGATAAAAATCCTGTGATCGCAGGTGCCCTGGTCATCCAAGGCTGAGGAGCAAATAAATGCGACTAAGGATAATAACGACAGGGCTAAAGCCAAAAATAGTGCCATATCGGCCCTAAAATGAATGGCCTTGCTTAAGCCTGGTATAGGTATGCCGCCAGCCATATTAAACATTTCCGACAGTTGGAACGACACTATCGCAATATTGAAGCCGACTAGCGTCAGGCGAGCACGCATGACATTGACGGCGATACCAATTTGGTGCGGATTATTCATGGCGAATCTTTCTAAAGAGGAGATGCGAATAGAGAAAGCCTCAGCAATAATCGACTGCTAAGACTTTCAATAAGTTGTATGACGCTAGGCGCTGCAGCAAATTAGGAAAATACCATTGCGATATAACCCAATATCAGCACGGCAGCCGAGGTCAGCGCATAGGGAACCGGATAGGCCACAGCAGCGATACCGCTTCGAGATATATCCTGGATACCATTTAACGCTGGCGTACTGTTGCGCCCGCCAGCACATGCACCAGCCAAGACGACAGGGTTCATCTTTCTGAAGTAGTAGCCATAAATCCAGGCCAGGAACGGTGGCACCAATGCTCCTAGCATGCCGAGAATCGCGATCCAGATGACGACGGTCCCCTGGAACGAAGAGATGATCTTAGGTCCTACCCCGGCGGCGAGTACCGCGACAAACATGCTTAAGCCGATATCGTTTAAAAACGCGCGGGCGCCTTCACTCGTTGGGCCGCCAAACTCGGGATTACGGGTACGTAACCAAGACACCAGAATCCCCATGAGCATACAGCCTGCAGAGGTGCCCAACGCAAATGGAATACCACTAATCTCGACGCTCGCATGACCTATCAAGAAGCCGATAAATAACGCGATAGACATGAAGGAGACTTCGGTATAAGTACTCTCAATTATCGGTACCGCCTTGAGTGACTTAGCGGCTTGCTCTATACACCAGGCAGGGCCGGCCAATCTCAATACATCACCCTTTTCCACTATGGTCTTCGGCAGATGCGGAATGGCCACACCGGCTCTGAACATAGACTTTAAGTGAATCCCGAAACCTATCTCCTGACCTAGTGCCTCTAAGGTTTTGCCCGCAAATTCGCTGTTACCCACGTGCACATCGGCAACCTCGATATCGATCATTCGGGCGCGCGGCTCAGATACTTCCTGCCCGACCTTATCTTCGCCGTTAAGTAGCAAGCTGTAGTTACCCAGCACACCCACAATGTCGCCAAGTTGCAGCGTTGGATTGTCTCGCGCTTCGATGACCTCATCACCACGAACCACTCTGACAATGGCCGCATGAGGGTTGATTTTGAATAACTGGTTAACCGACTTTCCGGCGAGTTCTTTATGCTCCACTAAGTAAGAGCGAATTTGCTTGTCGGTAAAGCCGAGAATCGATGCCCCTGCTGTGCCGGGTAAGGCGCCGCCGTCTTCGCCGCCACTATAGTCTTGCTCTGCCCTTTGTGCTTCGACAACGGGATCTTTACCAAACATGCTGGGTAGGTATTTAACCAACAATATGATGAATATCGAAGACAATACGTAGCTTATCGCATAACCGGCCGCCATGTTGGCGCTCACCATATCCGTTGTCATGCCATCAGGCAGATGGAATGCGCCGCTATTTACGGCCGACTGCGCGACGCCCATTACGGCCGTGACTGTGTAGCTTCCAGAAATAATGCCTGCGGCATAGCCGGGGCCGAGATCCAGCAATTTCACCCCAAAGAAGACGATCAGGAAGTTTGATACGACGACGATCAAGCCTATGACGATGAAATCTATTCCGCCTCTGGCTAAGCCTGAGAAGAATTGCGGGCCGACACGCATGCCGAGGGCATACATGAACAGCATTAAGAAAATGTCTTCCACCAGACCGGGAATGTCATAGGTTATGCCATACAGTGCGCTCGAGGCGAGGGCGATCAATATCCCTGTTACCAGTGTCCCCGCGGTTGCCCCCAGGCTGATACCGCCTATGGTAATGCGGCCGATGGGATAGCCTATTGCCAGGGTTAAAAACAGGTAGGCAAAAGGGTTGCTGGCAAGGTAGCTCAGTGCCGATGCGAGCCCAGTGTAAGTCTCTGCTTCTATTGTTGAGGCGTAAGCATTGCCCAAAAACAGGGAGGCAAGGGCGATGAGGCCCAGGAATAAACTCACCATGTATTTGGGCGGGTGCGATAGCGCCTGTAAGAGTTTAGATTGTTTGTTCATAAAATTATCTGCCGTTTTATAAAGAAAAGAAGAAGTAACAGAGGCTTACTTCTTCTTAAGCGTTAATCGGTTAATGGCTCATTAACACTTTCCTGACGACACTTTGTGAGTGTTGTGTAGCTTAGGTGGTGTTGCATTACCGCCATGCTCTTCGAGGAACTCACAGGCCATCTCAATATCTCTGGCAAGGATCTCTACCGAGTCACGATTTAGGTGTGGTCTTACAACTATGCGTAGGCTGTTAACCATCTCGGCATTAGCAGGCATAGAGTAGGCAGATAGAATCCAGCCGCGCTCGCGCACCTTATTGGAGATATCAAACTCGTTGTACTTGGTGACCGACTCATCGAGTGTCAGCGCGACAACGGGAATACGTTGGGTTTCGTTCATGATTTTGAACTTTCCGCTAGAGAGTAGGCGATCACGCAAATATTCTGCATTTTCAACTGTTTGCTTCATTATGCGGGTGTAACCATCTTTACCCAGGCGAATGAAGTTGTAGTACTGCGCCAGTACGGTGGCCGAGCTCTTGCTGAAGTTCAGTGTGGCAGTGGCTGCTTCGCCACCTAAATAATTGACATAGAACACCAGGTCTTCATTAAACACCGCACGCTCACGGAAGATGATCCAGCCTAGTCCCGGAGGCACTAAACCAAATTTATGGCCAGAAGCGTTGATCGATTGCACGCGAGGCAGGCGGAAGTCCCACTTATAGTCAGGGTAAAGGAAGGGGTTAACAAATCCGCCTGATGCCGCATCTATGTGCATGGGAATAGAAATGCCGGTTCTCTCTTCATAAGCATCTAGCCAGTCGTGGATTGCCTGAAAATCATCGTCTTCACCCGTGAAGGTTTGGCCTGCGATACCGACGACACAGATGGTATTTTCATCGACATACTCGTCCAGCTGGTCGGCCGTTAGGCGATATTGACCCGGCTTGAGTGGTACGATACGTGGCTCAACATCGAAGTACTTGAGGAATTTTTTCCAGACAATCTGAACATTGCCTCCGGTAACCATGTTAGGTCTTGAAGTATCCTTACCCGCTTTTTCGCGTGCCTGGCGCCAGTTCCACTTATGGGCGAGGCCCGCCAGCATGCAGGCTTCAGAAGAGCCGATAGTGGCAGCGCCATAGGCCTCAACGTCTTTAGGGCCATTCCATAAGTCATGTAGCCAACGCACACACTTCTCTTCAGTCGCCTTGGTATGTGGATACATGTCTGGGTCGGCAAAGTTTCTGAAAGAGCCGTCCTTAAAGATCTCGGCAGCCTCGGGTTCAACAAAGGTGGTGACGAAAGAAGATAGGTTTAGCATTGGGTTAGCGTCAGTCCAGCACTCGCTTCTCACCAGCGCGGCAGCGGCGCGTGCAGCCATGCCTTCTTCTGGAAAGTCTTGCGGAATTTCTACGTTAAATTGTTCATATGGGCTCAAATCAGCATTTTTATCGTGTGACATTATGTGTATTCCTGTGGTGTTTCTAGTTGAGGCTAAGGTTAAGCCTGCAAATAGGTTGTGATGCATTGGTTAGTAGTCAGCCTGGTCGTTCTCATTTCCACACAACAGGCGTCGACTGAGGGCGATATTATTAGAGGTTTAAAAAATCATTAACTCGCTTTTGAATGATCTAATCATGCAAATATTATAATTTGATGTATTTTCTAAGCTTTTAGCTTTTAGCCGATGTTGGCTTTAGCGGCGCTGGTTTTGAGGGAGTGGCTCGATGACATCCGGAGCTGGTCGGTTATTTTTGAAAACAGGAACATGAGAACAGAGATTAGAGAACTGAGATAAGAGAGCAGAGGTATAAAGAGCTGCGCTCATAGAGGAAAGGCGACTAAGCCCGTTGGGGAGCAGTTTTCCTGCCTCTAATTAGCAGCGCAAATCCTGTCGATATACCGGGCCGTCTCATCATTCGATTTTGTCGCGGTGAAGGCTGTGCGAAGTGGTGCTTGTACCGCCCTGATGCTAATCGCGAAGGCTCTTTTTCCCGAGGCCCTCGCGTTTGCAAGCCGGTATAGGTAAAGGCCGAGTGTGCTGCGCAAACCTAAAAGTGGCTGCTAGCTCTAATAGCGAGTTCTAATTCTAAAAGCGGCTGCTAATTTTAAAAGCGGCTTCTTACCTGGAAGCGCCATTCCCAGCTGTTGACCTCTTCGCCGCTGGTAAAGGGCAGGGTCAGGTCGATGTGGGCCACGTGGCCATAGCTGGAGCGAGAGGAGTAGATACGGGCGCCTATGCCTATGCTGCCGATAGGGCCCGAAGTCTCATTGTCTTGATCCGGACCGCCGCTGGCCTGGCCGATGTCGGTAAAGACTGCCCAGCCTAGTTCGGCCAGTTGATACAGGTTGATGTTGGGGTAGTTTCTGATCTCGGCGCTTATCAGCCACTGATTTTCACCATGCTGATAGTCGTTGGGGTAGCCGCGCACGCCCGTGCTGTCGCCTAGGGCGAAGGGGGCATCTAGATAGTTATTTTGCGAGGTGCTTAGGCGCACCTTGGAGTAGGCAGTCCACTTGGGATTGATCTGGTAGAAATACTCGGCGGTGGCGTTGACCTTAAAGTAGTCTGGTTGGCTGGTGGCAAATACCCCCTCACCGTCCATGCTCAGCAGGATCAGCTGGTCATCGCCCTGATAGCCACGGGACGAATACCAGTTGAGGTGGTAGCCCAAGGGATCGCTGTCGGTCGTGTCCTGGGTCTCCAGGCCGAGTTTGACATAGTGTTGCCAGCCCAGGTTGATATCTTCGTTATAGTTGATCAGATAGACGTTATTGAGCACCTTGTAGTCGTCTTCGATAAATTGATAGGCGACCCAGGGATAGAGGTAGTCCCTGTCCTTCGGCAGCTCGCTGGTGGGAAATTGCGGAATATTGGTGAAGCTGTGTTTGTCCTGGGTTATCCCGACTATGATGCGCGAGCGCCAGTCTTCGACCTTATTCAGGCGCCAGCCATACTGGGCATTGGCGTATTCCACCTTGTGTTCAAATTCATTCACGTCGAAGCCGTTCTGCTTGATGGTGTCGGTGCGTAAGTCATCGATAAAGGTGCCCGAGTACATGATTTGGGTATCGAGCCGATAGAAAGGCTTGGTAAAGTCCAGGTAAGTGGCCTGGCCGTCGCTGTTATCGTAAAAGTTTGCGGTCAGGGTCGAGTGCTTCACCCACCAGTCGGTGGGGACACGAAAGGCCAGCTGATAGCCGGTACGATCGACACTGGACTTATATTTCAGACGGGTGCGCACCCCAAGCCCCAGCAGGTTATCTTCTTTGATGCCGATAGAGAAGGTATTCTCGCCGCCGCTGTGCCCGGCGCTAAAGGTGGGCAGCAATGACCAGTTATCCCAGGTCTCCACCAGTATGGTGTCGCCCTCCTCAGCCGCTTCTGCACTGGCATCGGGATCGCGCTGGGTAACACTGATTCGGGCATCGCGAATATAGGGTTCCTGGCGCAGAATGCGCTGGGCCTCGTCGAGATCTTTCTGCGATACCTTATCCTGCTCGTCGAAGCTGAGCTTGCTGAGCACGGTCGATTCCCGGGTGTTGATATGTAGGTAGTTGGCCCAGCGATGGATAAAGAAGGCGTCGGGATCCGACTCGTCGAAGATGGCGTTGCTCACCACCACTATCTTGTTGATCGGCTTCTTGTCGTTGTGTCTTGCCTCGTCGTCGAGGCGCGTCTCGTCATCTGTGCTCTGCTGCGCGCTTGCGGCTCGCTGTAACTCGGTTGTTTGCTGTAACCCTGTTGTTTGCTGTGGCTCGGCCGCGCAGAGGCCGCTCGCCAATAGGCAGCTAAACAGCAGAGAGTAGCGCGCACCAGTCAGCATAGCGATCATCCTTATCTTTGCTTTTATCGTTAAGGAGAACTCTGGGGATTAAAAAATAGACACAATTTAATAACACACCCGCAACACCAAATAGTCAAGCGGCGAAGATAAAATAAGCTGATGATTTTACTTGCGCAAATCCTGATGCAGGCCCGGAAGCCGCATCAGGACTTGGTTGGTCAATTAGAGGGTACGACGGGGTGGCACAGCGACGTTGGCAAAGATGAGACCTGCGATGAGCGACATGAAGATCAGGAAGATCTGGGTGCCAATATGCGACTGGTTGAGCATGGTTTCACCCAGAATCAGGGTGTTGAGGCCGATATAGGTCTTACTGCCGGGAACCAGGATCACTATCCCTTGTAGTAATGCGATGGAGGCGGGCGACTTCATCCAGCGGGCATAGAGGTTGGAGTAGATCCCCACCGCCAGGGCGCCGAAGAAGATACCGATAGATTCGCCCAGGTAGATGCCGGCCAGCATAGCCGAGAAGAAGGCGACGATACCGGCAAAAATGCCCCAGGGAGAGTCTTTCAGCCTGGCCTTGAAGATAATCACCAGCGCGGTGGACAGCAGGGGCACGGCCGACCAGATGGCCCAGCGCGGCAGCGGCTCTGGCTCGAAATAGATGGCTTCGCCAAACATGGCGTTGCCGATAACCATGCCGAAAATGGCGCCGAAATAGAGTTTAAACAGCAACATGGAGGCATCCATGATGCGCGCCGTACCCGAGATAAGATCCCGCGCCGACAGCTCGGCCAGCCCCAGGGTGAGCGCCAGCCCGGGGATAAAGACGATGATGCCCGAGAGGATCACCACAGGGATATTGATATAGGGGTCGAAGTAGGCGATGCCGCAGGCGGCGATGGCGCACAAGATGGCGGCCAGGGGTTCCAGGGTCTCGGCTATGCGCTTGGAGTGCTCGGCGCGGTAGACCAGACCATAGACCATGAAGCCGAGTATCGCCGACCAGAAGACGTCGTTCCAGCTGGTACCCATCAACATGGCGAAGGCGCCGGCGGAGCAGCCGAAGGCCAGCAGGGTCAGCAGGGGACCATAGGGATTGGGCTTGTTGGCGATCTCCTCCAGGCGTTCCAGCGCCTCGGTCAGGGTGCGCTTGCCAGACAGTACCTCTTCCACCAACTCGTCGGTACGGGCCAGGGAGCCCAGATCCATCTCGCCAGGCTTAACGCGAGCCATATGGTTGTATTCCTGATCTGTGTCGTGTTGCAACACGAAGGTCATGGAGGTCGGTGAGATGAGAAAGTAGCCTTCGATGCCTAAGACTTTAGAGATCGATTGCAGATGGGCCTCTAGACGGTAGGCAGGGGTACCAAACTTGTGCAGGGCTTTACCTAATTTTATGATAAACCTGCGTTTTTCAAGAAACTCTGCGTTATCCAATTGTACAGTCCATGATGGTGAAATCTGGGGGTGATGCTCAAGCGAGCGCATCTTAACCTATCTTGTACCAAAAAGGTTAATGGCTTGGGAATTTTTTTAAATTCGGGTTAAGTTAGCCAAGGATAGAATCTACCAGTGCGTTTCGCTGGTTTGTTCGGGGCTTTATTTAGGGCTTTTATTTGTCGGTGTTAAAGACTGGCGTGAAATTAGTTGGTGTCATTAAGGATAGAGATATGTCGGTAAGCGTTTCGGGATTTTATATTGCACTCACTGCCATCATGGCGGTGTTCTTCACCTATCGCGTGGTACGTCTGCGGCGCGGGCTTAAAATCGGTCTGGGTTCTGGCGGCAGTGACGACCTACGCCTGGCGAATCGGGTACATGCCAATCTCATCGAGAATGCCCCAATCGCGCTCCTCTTGTTGCTGGTGGCCGAACTCAACGGCCTGGCACCGGTTTATCTACACGGGGCGGGCACCCTATGGCTGGTGGCGCGCATCTTACATGCTATCGGTCTGACTCAGGGGCGCGGCGGTTATCACTTCGGCCGCTTCTGGGGCGTATTGCTGAGCTGGATAGTCATCCTGGCCTTGGCTCTGGTGAATCTGTTTTATTTCATCTTGGCATAGAAAATCGCCATCATTGCTGCTTTTTTGTTCACACTTAAGCGGGTTTCGCTGTTATACTCCGCCTCCTTTTAGTGGTCGTCACGCCGAGCCGCATGGCGACTACACTTACTCTTTGGTTTGAAAGTTAGGCAGTATCATACATGCAGGTCGAATCCACACTCTTTTCCCATCCCAAGTATCTGGGCCGCAATGAGAAACCGGCGCCTTTCTTGCCCATGTCGCGCAAGGAGATGGCCAAGCTGGGCTGGGATAGCTGTGACATCATTATCGTCACCGGCGACGCCTATGTGGATCATCCTAGCTTCGGCATGGCGGTGATCGGCCGTATGCTGGAGGCCCAGGGCTTCAGGGTGGGTATCATCTCCCAGCCAGACTGGTCGAGCAAAGAAGACTTCATGAAGCTGGGTAAACCTAACCTCTACTTCGGGGTGACCGCGGGCAACATGGATTCGATGATCAACCGCTACACCGCCGAGCGCCGTCTGCGTCACGACGATGCCTACACGGCCGGTAACCTGGGCGGTAAGCGTCCGGATCGAGCCGTCACCGTCTACACCCAGCGCTGTAAGGAAGCCTTTAAGCAGGTGCCCGTGGTCATTGGTGGCATAGAGGCCAGCCTGCGCCGCATCGCCCACTATGACTATTGGTCGGATAAGGTGCGCCGCTCGGTGATCTTAGATGCCAAGGCCGATATCTTGGTCTACGGCAATGCCGAGCGTCCGCTGGTGGAACTGTCTCATCGCCTCGCGGCGGGTGAAGATGTGCGTGACATTCACGACGTGCGCGGCACCACAGTGATACGTAAAGAGCCTATGCCAGGCTGGAAGGGGATGGATTCACGCAAGCTGGATCAGCTGCATAAGATAGATCCTATCCCCAACCCCTATGGCGCTGATGACGTAGGCTGCCAAAACCTCTCGGGCCCAAGCGACGTTAAGGTGTTCGACAACGACGCGCCTAAGGCGATCTCCGTGCAGCCGCCAAGACCCAAGCCCTGGGAGAAGACCTATGTGCTGCTGCCAAGCTTCGAGAAGGTTGCCGGGGATAAATACCTCTACGCCCACGCCTCGCGCATCTTGCACCAGGAGCAGAACCCGGGCTGTGCCCGCGCCCTGTTCCAGCCCCACGGCGAGCGCGCCATCTGGGTCAATCCGCCTGCCTGGCCGCTCAACACCGACGAGATGGATGGGGTATTCGATCTCGCCTATAAGCGGGTGCCGCACCCCGTCTATGGCAACGACAAGATCCCTGCCTATGACATGATCAAGACCTCGATCAACATCATGCGGGGCTGTTTCGGTGGCTGCTCCTTCTGCTCCATTACCGAGCATGAGGGCCGCATCATCCAGAGCCGCTCCCAGGACTCGATCATCAAAGAGATCAAGGACATTCAGGATAAGGTGCCTGGCTTTACCGGGGTGATCTCCGATCTTGGCGGCCCGACCGCCAACATGTACCGCCTGGGCTGTACCTCGGTGAAGGCCGAGAGTACCTGTCGTCGACTCTCCTGTGTCTTCCCCTCTATCTGTGGCCACCTGGACACAGACCATCAGGCGACGATCGATCTCTACCGCGCCGCCCGTGACGTGCCGGGGATCAAGAAGGTGTTGATCGCCTCGGGGGTGCGTTACGACCTGGCGACCGAAGATCCCCGCTATGTGAAGGAGCTGGCCAGCCATCATGTGGGCGGCTATCTGAAGATTGCTCCCGAGCATACCGAAGAGGGTCCGCTGAACAAGATGATGAAGCCGGGCATGGGAACCTATCACAAGTTTAAGGAGCTGTTCGATAAGTATTCCGCCGAGGCGGGCAAGAAACAGTATCTTATCCCTTACTTCATCTCGGCCCATCCGGGCACCACGGATGAGGATATGGTGAACCTGGCGCTCTGGCTCAAGGGCGAGAAGTTTAAGCTGGATCAGGTGCAGAACTTCTATCCGTCGCCCATGGCTAACGCGACCACCATCTATCACACCGAGCTTAACTCGCTTAAAAACGTCAAGCACAGCAGTGAGACGGTAGATGTGCCCAAGGGCGGGCGTCAGCGTAAGCTGCACAAGGCGCTGCTGCGTTATCACGACCCGGCCGGCTGGCCTATGATCCGCGAGGCACTGATCAAGATGGGTAAGGAACACCTTATCGGTGGCGGCGCTAACTGCCTGGTGCCGGCGGAAACCCGCCAGGAGCGCCAGGGCTATCGCGCCAAGGGTGCTAAGACGCCCGCGGGTAAGAAGGCCGTGACTCGTTTCAGCGCCAATCAGTTCGACGAGCGTAAGGGCAATGGCCAAGGCAAGGCTCAAACTAAGCCCGCTGCTAAGTCTGGTGCTAAGGGCAAGCCGAGCGGTCAGGCGGCAGGTAAGGGCGGTTCGGGTAAAGGTGATTCGGGCAAGGGCGGCTGGAGTAAGCCTGGCAAGCGTCCGGCGAAGAACGCCTGGGGGACCACGCCCAAGCATCAACGCTAAACTGCCGCTGGTCAAAGCGACAAAAAAAGGGGAGTATTTAACCACTCCCCTTTTTTATTGCATGGAGCTTACCATGAGCGACCCAAGAGACGACTCAACTGGCAAGGCTAAGGTCGACGGCTACAGCGACGAGAGCTTTTGGCATAAGGTCAAGCAGTTTGCCAAGTTGGCTGGGCGCGAGGTGATCGACAATGCCTTGTGTCTCTACTATGCGGCCCAAAGACCAGATACCCCAAAGTGGGCCAAGACGGTGATCTTCGGCGCCCTGGCTTATTTCATCACGCCACTCGACGCCATACCCGACCTCACGCCCGTGGTGGGATTTTCCGACGATCTTGGCGCCCTAGCCGCGGCGCTGGCTATGGTCAGCATGTATGTCGATGACAAGGTGAAGCAGCAGGCCGCCGCCAAGACCTCGGCCTGGTTCGACTGAGCTAGCCTGCCAGTTTGGCCTCGACTAACCACTGATCCAGGGTTACCGCCTTGGCACCGCCAAAGCTCAGCGACAGTAGATTCGCCGCCACCAGTTGATGGCCGCTCAGCTGGGTTTCAGCCCAGGAGAGGCTTGGGGCGGCGATGGCATCACTTATTACCTCACACTCGAAACCTCGGGTGACCGCGCTGCGACACAGGGTCTGCACACAGGCCTGGGCCATGGCGCCGACAACCACCAGCTTGTCTATTCCCTGCTCGACCAGTGCCTGTTCGAGCGTCGTGTCGAGAAAGCTATCGACATGATGCTTAACGACCACCGGCTCCTGCCCCTTGGGCGCGACGATATCGGCGATCTCAGCGCCAGGTGTGCCCGCCTGAAAGAAGCTGGCATTAGGATCCTCGAAGATATGCTGCACATGGATCACCGGCAGTCGATTGGCACGAAAATGATGTAGCAGCTTAGCGGCGTTGGCCGCCGCGGCCTCGCAGTTATCCAGTGCGAAGCGGCCCCTCTTGAAGTAGTCGTTTTGCAGGTCGACCAGCACCAGGGCTGTGCGCTGCTGTAGCGGCAGAGGCTCGCTCAGCTGAGTCAGCACGCTAAAATCATCCTCCTCCAGGTACCACTCACCGTCGTCGGCCAGGGTCCATAGCTCCTTGCTGATGAAACCGCTGGCGATATTCATACGCCAGTTGGCCGACAGTATCGCCTGCCTGTCGCTGAGCACCTTGATCTGCACATTGCGATAGACCAGCTCCCCCGGATTTTGCTGGGCGAAGCCAAGCCAGAACTGGCTAATGGCTTCCACGCCATCGAAACGGCCGAAGGGCGAGACCTGCATCCTTGCCGTGGGCAGGTAGCGGGCGATGCAGTCGGCAAAGGCCTGGCGATTGAAATCGGCAACCCAGGCTTGGCTGGCTTGCATGACGGCTTGGCGGATAGATTGACTCATGTTGGCTCCTTGTTTTTCACTTGAATCGATAAGGAGGTCAGTCTATTGTTCTTTTTATTTACGATATTTAGGCTTTGGTTGATAACAATGTTCAGAAAAAATGAACAAAAGCGGTTGGCCTACCAGATGTTGATATTCGATGAGGTGGTCAATCAAGGCTCCTTTACCGCGGCAGCGGAGGCGCTTGGCCATACCAAGTCGGCGGTGAGTCAGTATGTGAGCCAGCTGGAGCAAGATCTCGGCGTCAAGCTGTTGACCCGCAGCACGCGTCAGCTGCATCTGACCGCTCAGGGAGAGGCGATGGCACAGCGCAGCCAACAGCTCTGGCGTCTGCTGACCGAGACCCTGGAGGCTGCTCACGCCCAGCAGGCCGTGCCGGCTGGCCGGGTGGCGATCACCGCGCCGCTGGCGTTCGAGGCGCCGCTGCTTACCCCCATCATCGCCGATCTCTGTCGTGAGTTTCCTCAGCTTCTGCCTGAGATGCACTATGACGATGCGCGGCTGGACATCTTGCAGCACAACCTGGATATGGCGATCTCCGTCGGGCCGCAGAAAGACAGTGGCTACCATGCCATCCCCATTGGCTGGCTCGACAGCGTCCTGGTGGCCGCGCCCAGTTACATCAACCTAAGCGCGCCCATTACGCCCCAGAGCCTGCATGACCATAGCCTGATCCTCTTACCCTGGCAGCGACCACTTGTGCTAGAGGGGCCTGATGCGCTGGCCTTTACGGCGGGCAGGGAGATCAGGCTCAACACCTCCATCAGCGCCATTAACAGCGCCATCAATGGTCTAGGCATCGCCCTGGTGCCCTCTATCTTTATTCAAGCAGAACTGGCCGAGGGAAAATTGCAGCGGGTGCTGCCCGAGCATAGGGGGCCATCACGGGAGGTGTTTGCCATCCACGCCTACCAACAGCAGTTGCCGCTGGTGTTGCGTCTGGTGGTGGACAGGCTAAAGGAGGCCTTCAGGCAGAAGGCCCCCGGGAGTGTTTGAGGGAAGGGGTTAGTCGAGGCTAACCCGCCCACTCATGGTTGCTGCTAAAGGTTAGCCCTTCCAGTTTAGGTTGAAGTCATAGCGGAAGCCGACGGTGACGGCGTGGTCGTCACTCAAGTTGTCGTAGTTCTTGTCCAGGTACTCAAGGTGTACGCGCACGTTGGCCAGCGGGTTCCATTCCAGTGTGGTGTTGAAGCCGTCGTAGTCCATCGAGCTGACATCCTCGATACCGTCTTTGAACTGGAAGTACCCCAGCTTGATCTTATAGGCATCGCCCAATGGGTAGGCCAGCGCGGTATCTAAGGTGCTGCCGCTGCGATCGGCGTTTAGCCCCTGATTGTCGAAGTTGTATTCCTTATCTTGATAACTCGCGGCAAGGTAGAGACCGTTGCCGAAGGTGTAGGCGACCACGCCGCCCAGCGTCTGGTTATCGCCATTGACCTGGCCATTCTCAAGGCTGTCTTGGGTGACATAACCCAGACCCAGATGCAGGGCACCCACATCATAGCCTACGCCAAGGTTGACCAGATCGGCGCCGGTATCGCCTTTATCACCGTCAAACTGGGCGCCGGCCATCCAGGTGAAACCGCCGGTTACCAGCTTGTAGGTGACGAAGTTGTCGACGAAGAAGGGGCTTTCATGGTCGTAGGCGTAAGGGCTGTTGCCGTGGTTGAAGATATCCACATACTCGGCGATCAGGCTGTATTGCGCCGGACGCTGTTTACCTATGCCAACCTGACCATAGGGTGATGCGATGGCCACATAGGCCTGTCTGGCCTTGCCGAAGTTGCCAGAGTTGGCGATGTCGACACTCCATTCGCCCTGGGCGATGGCGCGCCAGCCATCGGCAAATTCTGTGCTGGCCTTGATGCCGACACGTGAGAGGGCGTCTCTCACATCCCAGGTCTCATCCGTGCTGTCATCTAGGTAGCTCAGTGTCGGACGAATCGAGCCGTACAGGCTGACCTCGCTATTCTTGAACTGTGATGGAGCGGCCTGCGTTTCCAGCTGGGCGATACGCTGGTTGAGCGCCTCGACCTGCTCGGCGGCGTAGCCGTTGGTGGCGGTGAGTGCCAGCGCGGTGGCGATCATTGAGGTGCGAAAAACAGTATTATGATTTTTCATGGCTTTCTGCCTTCAATAGGGTTTTCTAGGCATGCAAGTCTCCCTCCTGCCATCGAATCGACGGAGGATAGGGGCGTTTGCACGCGGTAAAAAAGGGATTAAAGCGGCCCATGACAATTGCCACGGGCCGGGTGTTGGTTAAACCTTGCCAGCCTTCTTCAGGTCGGCGAACCAGAGGTTGTGATGTTGCTTGGCCCAGTTCTCGTCACAGTAGCCAGAGGTCATGTTTGACATGCCGCCTTCTGACATCACGGTTGCCATGAAGATATGCACCACAGAGAAGGCGCTGATAACCACGGTCGAGACGATATGCAGTACCAGCATCAGGTTGGCCGTGTTCTTGGTGACGCCATAGGTTTCAGGGAACATCATTGCCAGGCCTGACACCACCATGACACCGCCGAAGAGGGCGAAGACCCAGAACCACAGCTTCTCGCCCGCGTTGGCAAAGCCAGCATCGGGATGTTGCTTCTTACCAAAGTTGATGTAACCGCCTAGTACGGCAAACCATTTTAGGTCATAGCTGGCGGGGAACTGCTTGGGCGCCCACATCAGCACCATCAGCACATAGCCGAGGATGAAGGGGAAGGCCATGAGTTCATGCAGGCTGCTGGAAAGGCCCGCTAAGGCCGTCCAGGCACCGGCATTCATGCCAGGTTCGAAGTAGAAACGGCCGCCGCCCAGTACCAGACCTGTGAGGAGCAGCAGGATACAGGGGATAGCGCCCAGCCAGTGTACGCTGACGCTCAGACCCGACCAGCGCTTGATGAGCTTGCCCGAGAAGCCATCATCCAGCTTGGAGACACCGTTAACCACCACAAACAGAATAAACAGCGCTATGACGCCAAAAAGGCTGGCAAATAGCGCGAAGGCGATGGTGTCGGTCGCGCCCAGATAGCCCAGCAGCGACTCGTCGGCCTGCTCAGGAATGGACGCCGGCATCAGCAGCTCAGGCTGAGTCGGCATGCCGCGGATCTCAGGAATATCGCCTGGAATGGCATGCTCCTGAATGGTTTGCCACTGCTGAGGTTGCAGGGTGGCGGTTTCTTCGGCCAGTGCATAACTGGATGCAAACAGGCCGAGCACAATAAGGCTTAACCATCTTATTGCTTTACTCATTGAAAACTCCTTGCGACATCGCTTGTCGCGTTGGAACCTGCCTGGTGTCAGGCAGATTCATCGATCATTCGGCGCCTTCTAGGCGGGGCACCGCTTGAATTTGTTGGTTAATAAACTGCAGTAGCTCCTGAGCAAACTGCGGCCAGAAAGCCTGTTTCGCATGTTTGACGATACCCTCGCAGAAGGGCGTTATCCAGCGCCCGAGATGGGCGTCGAGAAACTCCGCCGCGAGTTCGTTGAGGGCCTCAACATGCTCGCTGTTTTCCAGCGCTTGTTGCTCGGCAGCCATGGCATGCAGGCAGTAGAGGAACTCGAGTTCGTTACCAATAAAGTCGGCCGGCTCGTTAAAGCTATCGTCGATGACCAGACCTATCTGTTGGTAAAACTCGGCCACACGAACGGTCTCCTCGGTGAAGATCTGGTGATTGCCACTGAGGTAAACCGATTCGTAGGGGGCGACTAACAGCTTGTATGGCCCAATACACATGCGATTAAAATCAAATTCCAATTCGGATGCGTCGTCACTGAACTTGCGTGCCTCGACGAGTAAGGGGCTCTCGGGTGACTCCTGCTCCAGGTAGGCGATTAAGCCCGTGAGCGCTTGAGTATCCGAGGGCGCAAACATCATCGATTTAAAGGCATGATAAGCCATTGCCGTTGGGCCATATTCTGCTGTCATTATGCGCGTTCCTTAATGATCACTAGGTTAGGTTTGGTGATACAGTCGCCATAGCCTATGCCTTGCTTGCTTGCCGATGGACGCTTGAGTACCTCTTGCAGATTACCTACATCCAGGCACTCAACCGGGCAGCCGCTGACGCAGGCGGGTTTCATGCCGCGATCCAGCAGTTCGACACACATGTTGCACTTGTCGGCCTTGCCATCGTCTTCGCGGATGCTTACCGCGGCGTAAGGACAGGCGCTGGCACACAGGCCACAACCGGTACACTTCTCACGGTCCAGCACCACGATACCGTCATCGCGTACATGGTAGGCTTTCGCCGGACAGACCATGAGGCAGGCCGGGTTTTCACAGTGCATGCAGGCGTGAGATAGCCAGACATCGATGGCGCCATCGTCGCGCTTCACTTCATAACGATCGACTTTGCGGAATCTATGGTTCTCGGGCAGTTCATTGTGGATCTGGCAGGCAACGGTACAGGCACCGCAACCGACACAGTTCTCTTGTCTGAATACAAAGCCCACTTTCTTATTTAACGACATCAGTTACTCCTTAGGCTTTGGCAATCGCGACGCGAGTAGAGTGGTACGCTGAGCAGCCACCCATATCGGTCAAGGTGTCGGTAGTGAGGTTGTTGGTACAGCTGTCTTTGCCCTGAGGGTCCATGCGGCGCCAGTTGTTCTTCGGTGCCATGACAGTTCCCCTGACCACCTGGGTAGAAACCTGGGCGATAAAGTGGGCTTCACCACGCTGGTTGCTGAGCCTGACGCGATCGTTGTTCTGAATGCCGAGTTCTTTGGCATCTTCGGCGTTGATCTTGGCGAAGTAGGCCGGGAAGTTACGAATGTACTTCACGTTGTAGAAAGAGCTGTTGGCCCGCTGCGGAATGGCAGGAGACAGCAGACGGAATGGCAGTGTCTTCTCTTCCTGTACCATCTCATCTTCCGGTAGGCCGAAGTCGATGACAGGGTGGTAGCCGGCTTCCTTCATCATCTCCGAGTAGAATTCGATCTTACCGCTTGGCGTCTTATATTTGCCGTCGCCGAAGTAAGGGCGTTGGTCATAGACGGTGACAAACTTATCGCGAATGATCTGCTCATAGGTGATGTTGTTGTGTCTGAAGGCTGGCTCCTCGGTGTCGAGGAAGTCGCGTAGGATCTGCTCATAGTCCACGCGCATCTCAGGGAAGCGGTCGAGTCCCATGCGGGCGCCCAGCTCCTTAAAGAAGATCCAGTTGTCTTTCGACTCGCCCAGGGGCTCGATAACTTTCTCCGAGGTCTGCATGTGGTAGCAGTTGTAGTCGGTACCCATGTCAGGGAACTCAAACTGAGTGGCCGCCGGTACGATAATGTCAGCCAGCTCGGCGGTATCTGTCATCAGGAAGTCATGTACCACCAGGAAGAGATCATCGCGCATCGCGCCGCGGCGACAGGCGTTTGAGTCGGGCGCAACCGAGACGAAGTTACCGTTGTAGTTGATCACCGCCTTAATCGGCTTGATGGGCTTGCCATAGGCCATTGGGTTCTCTGGGTCGAGCGCCTTGGCGATCTCAGTCATGTTGACGTGGCCAACAGTATCCGGATTCGGGTGGATATGATCCGCACGGCCCTTGCTGTAGTTCAGGCTGTCATCGGCCTGGGTATTGTCATAGATGAAGCCGTTACCTATCTTGCCGTACTGGCCGGCAACCGCGTGCATCATGGCGATGGCGCGAGACATACGGGCGCCGTTGTAGTTACGCTGCATGCCGTAACCCAGGCGCAATACCGACAGCTCTGATTCACCATAGACGCGGGCAAACTCAAACATCTTGGCTTTTGGCACGCCGGTGACGCGCTCGATCTCTTCGTAGCTCATGGTGTTGAGGCGTTCGAGCAGTTGCTCATAGCCAAGGGTGTTGGCCTTGATGAACTCAAGATCTGCCAGATCATTTTCCACCAGGTACTTCATGATACCTGTCGCCAGGTGGGTGTCGGTACTTGGCTTAGGCTGCAACCAGATATCGGCCTGCGAGGCGATAGGGGTGCGCACAGGGTTGACTACCAACAACTTGGCGCCTCTGTCACGGGCCTGGTTAATGAACTTAATGCCGTGAACGTTGGTGGCCGTCTCGTTCTGGCCCCAAGAGATGTAGCAGTTGGTGTAGATGTTGTCGTATGGATCGGGTCCCTGGTAGGTACCCGTTACCGACTTCAGGCCTTCATAGGCGGCGAACACACACACCTTACGGTCGAGCTTGCGGGCACCGACGGCGTTAAAGAAACGGCTAGGTCCGCCGTATTTACCGATAACCCCTTCGTGGCCAGAGTAGCTGTAAGGCAGGATCGAGTCGGCGCCGTGATCTTTGATGATCTGCTGCAGGCGGCTGGCGATCTTGTCATAGGCCTCATCCCAAGAGATGCGACGCCATTTGCCTTCGCCCTTCTTGCCCGCACGCTCCATCGGGTGGAGGATACGGTCGGCGGCATAGGTGTATTGCACGTAGGCGTGACCCTTCACACAGGGTGAGGTGCCCATCTTCTTCAGCTCTGAAGCGCCTTCAACATAGGTCATGCGGCCATTTTGTACCGTGAACTTCAACAGACAGCGGTCGGCGCAGTTACGTTGGCAGGTGTGGTACTTAATTTCCCCTTGGCGTTTCAAAAGTTTGTCGGGCGCGCTGCCTTTCTCGCCTGCACTGGCTATGCCGGGCATCAGACCGGATAGCGAGCCGACGACGGAGCTGGCTCCGACACCTTGCAAGAAGGTGCGTCTGTTCATTTTCATAAGTGTTCCCCATCTTGATGCGTCTAAGACGCTTTTTTACAGACATTGCTCAAATGTTGGTGAGTCCAGGACTCGCTGCATACCTGTTTTGTTATCGTTTTTCGATTTAAAAAGATGGCAAGATCAGCTGCGAAAGGGGTATGCAAGGGTGCCTCAAGTAGCCTGTCGATCTCGCCATCAAAACCTTTGTCAGCGTTCCGCCGCCCTGCGCCAGGCGCTCTCCAGACCGCAGATGAGCTTCGACTTCACCCAGTTGTAGGCCGTTGACTGATTCACGTTGCCATACAGGAGGTAATTGCCTATCTCGCGGTTTTCACGGCGACGAATGCGGCAACGCTTGGCCAGCTCGTCGGGGAGCTTGACCCATTGCACGCCGGGCAACATGTCGACAAACTCACGGGTAAATTCGTTGCAAACCAGGGTGATGGCGTCAGACTCACTCAGCAGGCGCATGGCGGTGGCGACACTGTCTGTGTAGCCTTCGACCTCCATGCACAGATCCTCTTCGCGGCAGAGGTTGACCAGCAGCGGACAGCTCAGGTCGTCATAGTTGTCTATCTCTAAGCAAGGGTATTGGGTGATATTGGCGAGGGTGAGTGCTTGCTTGAGGAGTGGATGGCCGCTGCGCGCTAGTATGTAGAGGTTGTCGGTTGCCGAAAACATCTCGGCGTTGAGGTTTTTACCGTTAAAGCCTTCATAGACGACGACAAAGTCGACATCGCCATTGGCGAGATCGCTGCTGCAGTCATGGGTCAGTACCCTGACATCGAACTTCATGTTCGGCGCCTCGGTAAGGATCTCGTTGCGGATCACCTGTTGTACGGCGTAGATGAATTCATCATAGGCGTGAATAACATATTGGCCGCCCGATTCTGCCGGGGTAAACACCGAGTGCTGCATCTCGAGTTTTTGATAGTGAGCCACCAACTCTCTGGCCAGAGGGATCAGCTGGTGGGTCTTCTCGGTTGCGACGAAGCCGGAACAACGACGAATAAAGAGTGAGTCTTTAAATATGTCTCTTAAGATCTTAAGGGTGCGGCTCACGCCTGAAGGAGTTATACCCAGTTCATTGGCAGCCTGATGACTCTGCCCGTGTTCATAAACGGCGATGAACACTTTTAGTTGATTGTAATTAAGTTGGTCAATCTTATTCATGGTTGTGAACTAGGTAAATATATTGAGTCATTATCATCTATATATATCTACACATGTTCAGTGTTGAAAGTCACACTTTTAATATGGCTATTATTTAAAGTTTGCATTACTTCTCATGTTTTAATATCTGCATTTTGCAAAATGCGATATTTAAAATTTGCAGACTTTATATATCTTTCATCATAACTGGTACGGGCGAACAACTTCTAGGCGGGGGGTTGCCAGGCCTTGCTATCACTGATGTCGCTGTAAGTGGCTGTTTAGAGGGGCTAAGTGCTCGAATTGTGAACTTTCGATTTTATTTCATCAAAATTAAATTTATTTTTAATATGAGAAGTTCGTCTTTTTACTGTGACTATTATACCCGCTGCCCATAAATAATTTCATCAAATTTATATTTTTATTTGATTCGTGATCTCTATTTTAATTTCAATTTATAGCTTTATTGTCTGTTGCAAGTTTTATTGTTGCGTGTGTATTTTAAATAATAAAGAAACCTTCCAGAAGTCATGTTTTTATTTCAGAAAAACATAGTTAAGGATCTCGTTATGTTAGATCGGCGCTCGATATTAAAAATGGCGGCAGGAGGAGCACTGCTCTCATTGGTGCCCGCCAGCACGCTGCAAGCGAAAACCCTTGGAAAACGTTATGCCATGGTGTTTGACGTCAGACGTTGTACCGGTTGTCTCTCCTGTACCGTTTCATGTTCCGTTGAAAATCAAACAGATGTGGGCAGATGCCGTACCCGAGTCAATCAGGCGAGCCTGACCTTGGGTGAGCGCATCGCGACGCTTGCGGTGCCGAACCAATGTAACCAGTGCGACAATCCTGTTTGTACCCAGGTCTGTCCGGTTGAGGCGACTTATAAGCGTAAGGAAGACGGCATAGTGGTAATAGACCATGAAGAGTGCATTCATTGTCAGCTGTGTGTCGATGCCTGCCCTTATGGGGCGCGCCGTAAGGATGAGAGCCTGGATAACCCGCCCGAGAAGTGTAACTTCTGCATTCACCGCGTAACTCAGGGTCTGCTACCCGCCTGTGTCGAGACCTGTATCGGCGGCGCCCGCACCTTTGGCGACCTTAACGATCCCGATAGTCAGGTATCTAGGCTGGTGCGGGACAACAAGGTCTACGCCATGCTGTCCGATGCCGGCACCTCACCCAACATCTTCTATATTGGTTTGCCAACATCGACCGATGACCAAGCCATTTTGAATCTCAATTACCTCGATTGGCAGCGCTAGGAGTCAAAGATGGATAGACGTAAGTTTTTAACTCAGGCGGGTCTGGTGTCTGCCGCGACCATCACGGGGGCGGCCTGCAGTCGAGTCGATGCCGAGTCTGAACCGCAAAAGACCCAGGACATTACACGTTTCGGTCATCCCGTCGCCGCCGAAGGGGGCTTCGATGGCGAGGGTAAATGGCAAAAGACAGAGGGGGTACGCACCGCCTATTCCCGCTGCTTTAGCTGCTACAACATCTGTGGCCTCAGGGTACGTGTGGATGAGAAGACAGACAAGGTCTTGAAGGTAGGCGGTAACCCCTACTGCGAGAACAACTCAGGCTCGCCGCTGCCGTTGAGCACAGAGGTGAAGCAGAGCTATATCGCCCTGGCGGGTGAGGCGGGCCTTAATAATCGCGCCACCACCTGTGCCAAGGGAGCGAGCTGTGTCGATTCGGTGGACGATGAACGCCGGGTGACTCAGGTATTGAAGCGTGCTGGCAAGCGTGGCTGTGGGCAGTGGGTCACCATCAGCTATGAACAGGCACTGCAGGAGATAGTTGAAGGGGGCGATCTCTTTGGCGAAGGTCATGTGGATGGGCTGCGCGCCATTCGTCGGCTGGATCAGGAGGTGAAACCGGGCCACAGCGAGTTTGGCAGCAAGGCGAATCAGCTGTTTGCCACCTTCTGCGCCGAAGATACCCTGCGCGGAAGCTTCTATGCCCGTTTCATGATGCAATCATGGGGCACGGTTAACCTGGGGACCAAGCATGCCTACTGCGGCGCCGCCCAGGCAACGGGTTACAGCCTGGGCATGGCGGCGGGTTTCGAAGAGTGGCTTAACGATGTCGATTGGGAAAACGTCGAATATGGCCTGTTCATGGGCACCAGTCCTGGATCGTCAGGCGTGAGCCTTAACCGTGTCGGCCGGGGGCTGGCCAACAGCCGTGTCGATCGCGGCTTTAAATATGTGTGTGTCGATCCGCTGCTGCGCACCACGGTCGCGGCCGATACCAACGCCACCTGGCTGGCGGTAAAACCCGGCCAGGATGCGGCCTTCTCCTTCGGCGTGATCCGCACCATGCTCGAAGAGCAATGGTTTAACAAGCCACACCTTGAGAATCCGAGCCAGAAGGCGGCCGAGGCGGCAGGTGAGCTGAACTACACCAACGCTGGCCACCTGGTGGTGATGGATCCTAAGCATCCCGACTATCGTAAGTTTGCCAAGGCGCAAGACTTCGGTCTGGGCGGCGATGAGGCACTAATCATCAAGGCGGGCAGCCAGACGCTGGTTTCCGCCGAGTCCGGTGACAAGGCCGAGCTATTTGTGAACAAGCGCCTCACCGATAGCCGTGGCCGCAAGGTGACCCTGATGTCATCCCTCTATCTGCTACGCGTCGAGGCTCAGCGCACCAGCATGGAAGAGTACGCCAAACGCAGCGGTATCAGTATCAAAGATATGCGTCAGGTCGCCAAGGACTTGGCTCACTATGGCCGTAAGGCCTGTGTGGCGGGGAACGGCGGCACCAACTCATCAGATGGTTTCGTGATGGGCTGGATCTGGGCGCTGCTCAATACCCTGGCGGGTTCCCACGATGCCAAGGGCGGCGCCATCTATGGCAACGGGCCTATCGGTGGCATGGAGGGCCTGTATGATCTGGCCAACATCGAGGGCGGCGTATCGCTCGACGGTATCGTTAACGCCTGCCGGGACGGTGCCTACGAGGCCTCGACCGAATATCGTCTCAAGGTGGAGCAGGGTAAGCATCCTTATCCCGCCAGCACCCCTTGGCATGAGGTATTGCCCGCCATGAATGCGGCCGAGCAGTGGACCAGCCATGCCAACGGCGATCCCTACAGTGCCAAGGCGCTGTTTAACTGGCGCAACAACTTCCTCTACAGCGCGGCATCGATCAGCCAGGAGGTGGTGGCCAGCATCGCCGACCCTAAGCGTCTGCCGCTGGTGGTGGGGATCGACTGCCACATGAACGAGACCAATCGCTATGCCGACTACCTGATCCCGGATCGCTCCATGCTCGAGGAGTATGCGGCGGATCGCATGTGGGGATCTCATAAGCTGGGCGTGGTGGCGGCATCGCCCGTGGTGACCCCGAGAACCGAGAAGAATGAGGCGGGAGAGCATATCTGCATGGAGCAGTTGCTGATCGACATCGCCCTCAGGCTCAAGCTGCCAGGCTTTGGGAAGGAGGCCCTGGCAACCAGCGATGGCCGCAAGGTGGATCTGCTGACCTTCGAGGATTGGCACGCCAGATACCTAGCCAATGTGGCCACCCAGTGTGAGCAGCTGCCTAAGGTGACCGAGGAAGATCGTCTCTGGGCCGGATTGGATTACGCCATGAAGCCTCTGACACCTAGGCTTACCGCCGAGGAGGCCGCCGGGGTCGAGGCCCTGTTGTCACGCGGCGGCTACTACCAAGATGACGATCGCTACGAGGGCGACTTCATCAAGGGCGCCGGGGCTAAGTGTCTGCAGATCTATCATCAGGAGGTAGCGCAGCTGCGTCATGCCTATTCGGGTGAGTTTTATCCGGGCACGCCGACCCTGCAAGAACATAAGTTCTGGAACGGCGATACCTGGGAGAGTCATTGGCCCCAAAGCGAGTATCCGCTGCTGTTCTCCAGCTATAAGGCGACGGTACGCTCTAACTACGCGGTGGCCTTTAAACGCATAGGCGAGATCAGCCCGACCAACTTCGTCTACATGCACAGTGATACGGCCAAGACCCAGGGGCTGAGTGATGGCGACCAGGTGCGCCTAGTCACCGCCAATGGTAAGCCCTGTATCGGCACTTTGCAGACAGATATCGGGGTCGCCAAAGGCGCCGTGTGTGTCTCCCATGGCTTTGGTCATAGCGAGGGCTTCGGTGGTGACGATCGCATCATCAATGGCAAGCGGTTACCCGGTATTGCCAGCCGCGCCGGCGGGGTGGCGATCAACCAGATGATCCCGGCGGATCCGACCCGTAACGGCGCAGCCAGTATGCTCAACGACTACTGGACCGGGGCCAACTGTCGCCACGGTATCCCGGTGCGGGTGGAGAAAGCGTGATCCTGTGTTTTAAGTTGAATCATAAGTATTTGTAAACATAGTTATTCTGTAAACATAGTTATTTTGTGAACATAGTTATCCTGTAAACCTTTCCCCCGTCGCTTCGGCTTCGGGGGCTTTTTTATTCAGCTTCAATTTATCTGTTCGTGCTAGTGTGGATGCTCAATCCAAAGGCTCATGAAAAAGGAGCATAAAAACAAGATGGCAAAATCCCTATCTCAATCACTATCTCTTGGCGCGAGTTTTTCCCTATTGTTAGCCGCCCCCGCAATGGCCACCACGGCCGAACAGACTCAGTTCTTCGATGCCATTGCCGCCCACTGTGGCCAGGCGTTTGAAGGCGAGGTGACGGCGGGCAACAGCGCCGACTCGGCTTTCAGTGGTAAGAAGCTGGTGATGCATGTGCGCGAGTGTAGCGACGGCGAGCTCAAGGTGCCGTTTCACGTGGGCGAGGATCACTCCCGCACCTGGGTGATCACCAAGACTGACACAGGACTGCGCCTCAAGCACGATCACCGACACCAAGATGGCAGCGAAGACAAGGTCACCATGTATGGTGGCGACACACAAGATGGCGGCAGCGCCGAGCTGCAATCCTTCCCCGTCGATGCCTACTCGATCGACAACTTCAAACAGAATGGCCTGAGCCAGTCGGTCACCAATGTGTGGCACATGGGGATCACCGAGAGCCAGTTTATCTATCGTCTTACCCGTGAGAATCGCGACTTTAAGGTGACGTTTGATCTGACCAAGCCGGTTGCCTTGCCGCCTGCGCCATGGGGGCATGAGTAGCTTCTCGATGTTTAGCATCTGGCTGAGTGGGTATTTGGTAGGTTTTTGAAGGTCAAACTTTTATTGTGACCTATCGCCTGCCCGGCGGGTGCTGTACATGGAAGTACCAATGTCGCGATCACATGGATGTGAAAGAGCGACGTATGTGCAAGCACTCTTTTGGCTCGCTGTGAATATATCCCTATACGCTCCACGGCGACGTCCTGTCGCCGAGGGCCAAAAGCGTGCTCACACTAGATATTCATCGTCTCTTAGATTTAGCGGTTTTTGTTGCCGTTGCGGATTAAGTTTTACTGGTTTCGCTAGAGGGAGAGCAGTGTGAAGGTTTGGGCTGTTGTGCTTGCAAAGGGGGGAGACAGGAGTAAGCTGGTGGGCCATCTGCATGGGGCTGGGTGATAACCCTTATTTCACTTGCTAAGGATTGCGTCTCTCCTATGATGACTGAATTGACCACCGCTCGCACCCACATAAGGCTTCTATCTCACGGCGAAGCCGAACTGCTGCTGCGTTATTATCTTCAAAACCGTGAACATCTGGCTCCCTGGGAGCCGGCAAGAGAAGATGATTACTTTACGTTAGCTTGTGCCCAGTCTGTTGTGGTCGCAAATGCCCGTCTGGCTGAGGCCGGACAGGCCTTCAAATTCGCCATTCTCAACCGAGAGCAAACCGACATCATAGGGCTATGTAACATCACCAACCTGGTCATGGGGGTATTCAAGGCGGCTAACCTTGGTTACTCGGTAGCCGAGCGTTATCAGGGCCAGGGCTATATGACCGAGGCTCTGAGCGCGTTACTCGACTGGGTGTTTGACGAGGTGGGGCTGAATCGCGTGATGGCCAACTATATGCCGCATAATCTAAGCAGCGCCCGCTTGCTTGAGAGATTGGGATTTGAGCGTGAAGGTTATGCCAAGTCATATCTCAAGATTGCCGGAGCGTGGCAGGCTCATGTGTTGACCGCCAAGTTGAATCCGAAGCGGGATAGTGTCTAGGCGGCTTCACCTCAGCAGTCGCATCCGCTGGAATTGTCATTCCTCCATCTTCTGGTTTGCTTTCGACCTATTACCTATTTATCGCCTGAAGCAGATCGCCTAGCCTTGATAGGCTCAAAGGTGTTTCAGGGGAGATTCGTGATGGAAAACAGGGCCAGACTGCAGGATTTTATTTACTCCTTCACCCAATTGATCGAACGAGTCGGGAGCGATGAGGCGAGTATCTTTACCGACGGCAAAGCGCTGCTGTCCACGCTGATTGGTCATGATGATTGGTTACCCCATGAGTTTACTCGGCCCAGTCCTGATAGCTATCGGCAGTATCTGCTTTACTGCGATCCTTTGGAGCGCTTCTCTGTGGTGAGTTTCGTGTGGGCGCCGGGGCAGACCACGCCAGTGCATGACCACACTGTTTGGGGCATGGTCGGTGTGCTGCGCGGCGCCGAACGCTGCGAGGAATATGAGTTAGACCCGGCTAAGGCCTGTCTGCGGGCAACCGGTAGCCATGAGTTACCCGTTGGCGCTGTTGATCTGGTCTCACCCCGCATCGGGGATATCCATAGGGTATCGAATGCCCTCGAGGACGGCGTGTCGATCAGTATTCATGTCTATGGCGGGAATATCGGCGCGGTGCAGCGCCATGTCTATGATGTCGATACCGGGGTTAAGAAGCCGTTCGTTTCGGGATATTCGAATTAAGGGGAGTTGCCTTAGGTGGCACTTGTTAGTTGGGGTGCCCAAGGCCTTAGTTGTGCTGGCTGATATTGTTTGAAGGTTGAAGTTTCACAGTGACCTAGTGTCTGATCGGCGGGGGATTATTTACTTTTAGATGCAGTAGCATCGGACTGAGTTGATACTTAGATGAGGTTTTGAATGTCGAATCTTCAACTTTTATCAATAGCCTGCGGCTCGCTTATGTGCAGATACATCTGCTACACGCCGTAAATCCATCCATGGAGGCTCGACGATGGCATCCCTGCCATCGACGTCCGCAGATGCATCTGCACTGGGTATCCATCGTGTCTTCGATTTGACAGTGTTGAGTACGTTTTGAGAATCAAAAGCTGGTTTGTTTCTGACCTGAAGTGAATTGGTGGTCAGCCAGTAAATTGCAAACTTACTGCCCAACAACTTCTCATCTAAGTCTTGTGTGTAGCGATTCACCACAAGTAGTAGAAACTGGGCTGGCATAGAGTCATATTTAAATGATGTAACTTTTGGTTGATTTTAAGTCGAATTTCCTGCGCCCCCATTGCGACCAAAATAAATATCAATAAAATTAATCGTTTATGCTTTCAGTTGAGTGAGTAATAGGTTTGGAAAAACGCGCATGTGCGTTTTCCCTAGTGGTGCATTCGAAATAAAGGTGATAACTTCTTTGTAATACAATGAGTTAACCGTGCGTGTTTTTACTGATCTAATGAAATAAACGCGTATGCGAACTAATAAGCTGTTAAGCGCTAAAACAAGGATTTCACCGCATGTGGGGATTGGGTTTTTTACTACTTATTGGGATTTTCGTAGTTTTGATAACGCTCCTGTTACATCAAATTCCCGCCAAAGCGCGCCCTATACTTACATTCCTTTCGGTTTTGATTCCAGTTTCATTTCCATTTTGGTATCACATATATCCTAGTTATGGTGAGTTCCAATCGCTTTGTCAAAGTGACGACAGAATAAGAGTTATAAAGATTGTTCCGGTAGATGTCGTCCATGAAGACAGCGGTTGCTATAACGGAATAGAGGCATTAAAAAAACATAATTATAAGGGTTTTACTTGCCAGCATGGTGCATACCAACGTGGAGCAAGTTGGAATACTGAGCAGTGCCAAAATGATTGCCCTCCACAAAGAGATGCGATTTATTCTGTACAACAAAAGTGCATAAAACACTGCCTAGATGAATATTACAATTATCCCAAAGAATTTGTTCATTTTACGCATGATTACAACTATAAACGCACCGAACTAATTAAAGGTCGTCTCATACAAAATGAACGGTCCTTAGTAACTGATAAATTTGGCGTCATGGCGACATCCATTAATTATCGGTATTATCAGTACGGTAATGGTTTCGCAAAGATTCTTGGTCTATCTAGCGGTACCGCGCCAAGCATTGAATGCCCAACAAAAGTGAAAATAAATGTCCGCAGCATTTTTCCAGCCAAGAAGTAGGTGCTTAACTAGTTGCGCAAGCGGGACAAAGTGCTGCGCACTTCGCCCCTGCGCAAGACGTTATCTCAGAGAAATTTTTATTCGAAAGCCAAATTTTAGCGCGGTAAACCTAACGGGCTTTTGTCCAAATGAGCTTTTGCTTTTGATTGTCCGGTGAGGATCAAAATCGGTCAAATCGAAGAGACGATAGATACCAGTGTAAGCACGCTTTTGGCTCTCGGCGGCAAGGACGCCGCCGTGAAGCCTCCAGGGACGGAATCTCGGCGTGCCAAAAGCGTGCTTGCACAAAAGCCTGCGGCAGGCAATTGATACACCATGAAGCCATGGTTCAAAGTTAACCTTCCAAATATCAAAATAAGTTTGATGCTCAGTTAATAAGCCTTTCGCTGAAATGCAGCTAGATACTCTAGTGCTGCACCTGCGGCAGGCAATAAGTTCACCACGAAGCTATGGCTTCAAATCCCCCTTATAAACCCCTAAGCAGGTCGACGCTTCACTCCGTAAAGCGCAGAATAATCTTCATTATCAAGCCGATTATCGAAAATCATCCTGAGATGGGAAAGAAGAAAGGAGGGAGCCATCTGACTCCCTACCAGATACCGACTATTTGGGTTCGAAGGTAAAAGACTGCCCTGCCAGTGCGGCCTCATACATCAGGCCACCTTTGGCGGCGGTGAAGATCGCCATGCCGTTGATGTAGGCGGCGCTGGCGGCCTTATTGCTGCCGGACTTGCCTGCGCCAGCCGAGTTACCTGTGGTGCCCACCTGGGCGTTGGCACCGACATTGATGGCGACGGCCGAGGCGGTGGCGCCAAACTCGAAGCTGCCGCTGGTAAATTCTTGATAGGATTTGGCATCCTTGAAGAAGATGATCTCGCTATAGGCCTGTCCGCCGAGCTGAAAGCCGATGGAGAGTTGTGACAGGCTGGAGTCGCCGGTATGCACACCGCCCTTGTAGACCCGGCCCTTACCGTAGGCGGCGCCTATGCCGATACCGCCCTTGCCGACGGTGGGAAAGACGGCGTAGCCATAGGCAGAGTTGAAGAACTTCTGGGTGTCGGGGGCTTTCTTGAAGTTGGCGATGGTTTCGCTATAGCTGTCGGCGGCGATTGTCATGGGGGACGTCAATAATCCCAATGCAACACAACAGCTTAGAATTAAGTTAGACAGATACTTTTTCATGATGACCTCCATTGATTTGGATGGTTCTAGCATAGTCCTCCTGAAGTGGGATGAAAATCAATTTTGCATAAAAAAGCGCCAATATTGGCGCTTTTTCGTTTGGTGTCAGCTCGGGTTCAGTTTATTTGGCTTCGTCCTGGTTTTTGCCCAGAACATAGTGCTCAAACCACAACTTGTCCCAATCCATCTTGGCCTGTCTGTGCTGGTATTTGCTTAGACCATGGCCTTCACCCGGATAGACCACTAGCTCGACCGGCACATTCAGGTAGTGCTTGAGGGCGCGGTAGAGGCCTTGGGCATGACCCAGGGGCACACGCTGATCGTTTTCACCTATGTGGATCAGGGTCGGTGTCTTGATCTTGTCGGCGTGGGTCAGCGACGAGCCATGGGTATAGGCCTCAGGCTTCTCCCAGGGCAGGCCCTGCATGAAGTTGATCACATGGCCTGGGGTGTCCTCTAGCATCCACTGCAGACGCTGGTCGAACACGCCGGCACCTGAGCTCGCGGCCTTGAAGCGGTTGGTGGTGCTGATGAGGGCGTTGGTGAGGTAGCCACCGTTACTCCAGCCCATTACCGCCATCTTGTCACCGTCGGCGATACCCTGGGCGATCAGGTGATCGACGCCGGCCATGATGTCGGCCACCTCGATCTCATGCTCCTGGCCCACCAGATCCGTGAGGAACTTGTCGCCATAGCCGGTTGAGCCGCGGTAGTTAGGCGACAGCAGTGCCCAGCCGTTGGCGGTGAAGGTCGAGCGGCCGTAGGATCTGTGCTGCAGCGCATAGGGGGTGGCCGAGGTGGGGCCACCGTGGATCTGTACGATCAGCGGCAGCGGGCCATCGCTCTTCTTATAGCCTGCGGGAAGATCTAGGATCCCCTCGACCTGGCTGCCGTCGGGCGCGGTCCATTTCACCACTGAGATCTCTGGCAAGATCCAGCTGTCTGTCTGCGGGTTGATTTGGTCAACCGCTTGTATTTGGCCTTCTTGCTGGCGGCATCGGCGATGAAGAGATCGCTGAAATGATCCAGGCCGTTGTGGCTGAAGGCCAGCTTCTTGCCGTTGTGGCTGAAGCTGTAGCTGCCCATGACCAGATCGCCCGCCAGCACAGTGCGTGTGTCGCCCTGTACCTGGCTATCTATCTCGCTACAGAAGAGTTTGACCCTGGCATGGTCGTAGCCGCGATAGCAGAGTTCGTCGCTGCCCGGACGCCATTGGATGTCGCTTGAGTTGAAGGTGACATCGCCCTCGGCCTTCACCTGGATTGGCTTGGCCTTGTCATCCCCAGGCTTAACCACAAACAGCTTGCCTGGGTGGCCGTCGAAGTCGATGCGAAACGCCAGGCGTTGGTTGTCCTCATGCCAAGCCAGGCCCAGTAGCCAGCCGTAAGGTGAGGGCGCCTGTTCGCGCCAGGCGCTGTCTTCCAGTACCTTGTTCTGCTGTGACTGGGTGTTGTACACCTCGATGTTCGACCAGCCTTCGAGGTTGACCAGCTCGTTGTCCTGGGTGGTGATACGGGCGATCTGGCTGGCGTCCTGGTTGACGCTGAAGTGCCATACCACCTTGTCATCGTCCAGCACAAGGCTTTGTTGGTAGTGCTCGAGATCTAACTTGTAGAGCGGGTTGGTAGTAACCTTGCCGTGGCCATACTTAGGTGCGCCATGCTTGGCGCGGACCTTGGCCCAGATATCTTTGTCTGTGGTGCTCTTGTTGGCGAGGAAGTAGAGGCTCTTGCCGTCTTGGCTGAGCTGAAACGCTTTTACCCCTTCGGCCTCTTTGGTGACAGGCACGGCCTCAGTGCTGCCAAGGGCGATTCTGAACACCTGCGCCTTGCCGTTGTAGGGGGCCTTGTTGTCTTCACGGCTCTGCTTGACCAGGTAGTAGATGGCGCTGCCGTCCGGGCTCCACTGAGGGCTGGATTCGCTCTCGTTGGTGAAGGTCAGGCGGTTGGTCTTGCGTGATTTGGTGTCGATAAGCCAGAGATCTTTCTGCGCCTTGTCCAGCTCCTTGTCCCAGCGGGACTCCAGCCAGAGTGCGTGTTTACCATCTGGGCTGAGCTGAACATTGCCCATGTTGCCTATGGTGAAAAAGTCATCCGTGGTGATCTGGTGAGTACGCTCGGCGGCCAACAGGTTGCCGCTTAGTCCCATGGCGCCCGCACAGAACGCTGCCAATACGGTGAGTTGATATCCCCTTCCCATCTTGATCCCTTCTCTAGTGATTGCTTGAGTATTTCTTGTTAATTGAGGTGTTTAAGCCTGAATACATTAACGTAAAACCGCCCTGGTATAAATTGGGTTAATTATTTTTTGTCGGAATGCATCAGTTGTTGCAGATAATTGAGTTCTTCGGCGCTCAGCAGCTGACGGCTGCTGTTTGGGTGAGCTTGGGCTTGTAGGTCTGGGGAGAGCCGGCCCCTGAGATAGGCCGACATGGTGATCTGCTTGAGGCCATAAAGCGCCAGCAGGTAGAGGCTGAGGAGCAGAAACAGCCGGGTACTCGCCTGAGCCGCCAGGCTGACCTTGTCGCCCAGCAGGTAGGGCATGATGACTAAGGCCATGCGTACCAGCCAGTTGGTCAACATGGCCAGCGTCAGGGCGAGCAGCCACCTGAACTTGATATCCTTGAGGCTGTCTTGATGGGCGCGGTGTACCCGTCCCTTGAAACGGCGCAGCAGGCGCAAGATGGCATAGAAATAGAGGCCGGTCTGTAGCACCAATAGCAGGGGCAGTAGGGTGCCCAGCAGGGTGACATGGTTAAACTGGGCGAAGCTACTGGTAGCCAGTAGCTGGCGCATCTCGCTGCTGAGCAGCACGCTGAGACCAATCAAGAGTACCAAGATGATAGCCGGTGCAAAGTGCCGCGACAGGCCGACCGCCCCCTTGATGTCGTGCAGGCTGCGGTAGCAGTAGAGATAGAGCATAGGCATCATCAGGAAATAGGCCGGAATCAGCAGGATAAACAGATGTTGCAGCGGCAGGGGGGAGTTGTCTTTGTTGAGCAGGCCGGTAAGAAAATAGAGCGCCAGCAGGCTGAAGATGGCGCCTAGTAGCTTGTGATTGTCGTTGCGGTCACGGTACAGATATCTGAGGTAAAGCCCCAGGCCGATACAGTGCAGGCCACCCAGTAAGGAGAGCCACCAGTATCCTTCGAATAACAAGCCGTGAGAGTGCGTATCCATAGCCTCATTGTTGACCTAAAGTGGTCGACGAGGCAAGCATGAAGTGGGATTTCGAGGCGAAATCTCACCTAGGGTTAAGGCCCTGATCTCAGCTTGGAAATAACGGGTTAACTTAAGGTGATTTTTGGGCCTTATCGCAGCGTTTATTAGCGGATTTTTCGCTCTGGGTTAGGAGGACTGCTGTTTCTCCTTGGCCAGGCGAAGGTGACGATTGGACGCCGCCGCGGGTGGCTTACCCGGCACCGGACCGCGCTCGGCCCACAGGTGGCGAATAGCCATGATGGGGTGGGGCAGTAACATGCGCGGGCCGGCATAGATCATGATCTCTCTCGCCTTGGCCTTTGGCTCAGGCTTGTAGCAATGCACAGGGCACTTGTTGCAGGTGGGCTTGTCCTGGCCATAGGGGCAGCGATCTAACCTGGTGTGGGCATATTCAAGAAACTCGCTGCACTCTGGGCAGTTGGGCACATCGCCCTTGGCTGGACAGTGGTCCTTGCAATAGATATGTACCATGGCGGCGATCGTCTTGAACTCTCGCAGCAGCTTACCACTTAGGATCTCTTGGCTCATGATATATCCGACTCATTTACTAGGTTATAGCTAGCCTAGCCTGAGGGAAGCCGGAACACAAAAGCAAGGCGTGAAACTATGAAGATGCGCACAAAATGCTATTTATTGCCCGCCATGTTTGACCAAGGGATATGACCAAGGGATATGAGCAAGGAAAGGGGGATTTTTGCCCCCTAAGCATGATTTTAGCGGCTGTTTTTGATACCCGAGCGAAAAAGAGGTATAAATATTTGATTTATAGCAAGAGAATCGACTAATAATATCGGTTAATATCTAGACATATTTGCGATATGAAACTGCCTGATACTGGGCGCGATTAATCAACGGTGGATGATAATGAAATATATAGCCATTATTTTGCTGGTAGCGGTGGGCGTTTACCTGTACAAACGAGCGCAGCGACTGGCACAGGAAGAGCAACAAGCAACCCAGAAACCGGTTGAGAAGGTAGTATCGGGCGAAGCCGTGGATGTGCCTAGCCAGGAAGCGGAGAAGGTGGTCTCGACGCCAGCCGACGAAGGCGTCACCTTTGAGCATGTCGAGCCTGCTGAGCCGGTAGAGAAGGCAGAAGCCGTTGAGGCTGTCGAAGAGCCGGTCGAAGTGGTTGAGGCTGCTGAAGAGACTAAGCCGGCCGAAGTGGTTGAGGCGGAGAAAGCCCCTGAACAGGCTGTTGCAGAGCCAGAGCCAGAGCCAGAGCCAGAGCCAGAGCCAGAGCCAGAGCCAGAGCCAGAGCCAGAGCCAGAGCCAGCCTTCAAGATGCTGGCGGTGACCGACGAGTCCTGGGCCAATGACAAGCTGACGGCTTCCTTGGCCCAGTATCGCGCCGAGCCTGAGGCAGAGGGTAAGCATGTGGCCCTGCTGCAGGCGATTGCCGAGTGTTACAAGCAGCGTAAGCAGGAAGATTACCGTGAATATGGCGCGGCCTTGTCGCCTTATTATCAGTCGCTGTTTGCGGCCCTGCCAGAACCTACCAAGGAGAAGGGGGTCGGCTTCATGCAGTTGGCCACCCTGCTCAACGACTGTGGTGACTTCGATGGTGCGATCAAGACTTGTCAGGCGGCCATAGGCTATGGCCTCAGTGACGGCACCGTTACCGGCTTCGAGGGGCGTATTACCCGTATCGAGAAGGCCAAGGCCAAGGCGCAGTCCTAGGCAGTAATCTACTGCACTTCGGCGATTAGCCGTGTAAACTAATCAAGTAATACTAAAGAGGCGAACCGAGTGTCGCCTTTTTTATGTCTGGAACATTTATGCCCCATCCGCAGGATGACTGGTAAGTGCCCAGGGATGGAAAGAAAATGGCGTTATGTCTGGAACATTTATGCCCCATCCGCTGGATGACAGGTGAGCGTCCCATCGAAGAACTGGAAATGGCGTTATGTCCGGAACATTTATGTCTTTGGTCTAAAGACCATAATCGCGTTCGTTTGGATTGGATAATCTGAGGTAACAGGAGATCAAAATGCGCAGCATGATGGCTTTCGCGGCGTTACTATTAACTATGACGGCTTGTACCCAGGTGCCACAATGGACACTCTTCTATTATCCCGATGCCGAGCCGGGCGCCGCCGAGGCGTTGCAGCATCAGGGAGAGCTGGATCAGCATATCTCCGGCTATTATCAGGAGCTGGAGCAGTGTCTGGCCAAGGGCGCCGGTATGGTGAAGCTGAGTCAGACGGGGAGCGGCAGTTATCTCTGTGGCGAGCGTTGCCAGCGAAATGAAGCGGGCGAACTTAAGTGTCAACGCCTGGAAACTCGGGTGAGCCAATGAAGTTTAAGCAAGACTATTTCGAGCAGCTAAGCGGATTTTATTCTCAGGTGACCCCACAAGGGCTGCCGCGCCCGCAGTGGCTGGCCTGGAGCGAAGATGCCGCCAGGCTGATCGGTCTCGAGCAGCCTAATGAAGACTTGCTACAGGGGCTGGCGGGCAATCAGGCGATTCCGGGCGCCAGCTATTATGCTCAGGTCTACAGTGGTCATCAGTTTGGCGGCTACTCGCCCCAGCTTGGCGACGGTCGCTCCATCATACTGGGTGAGGCCGAGGGGCCGCAGGGCTACTGGGATGTGGCACTCAAGGGCGCCGGCATGACGCCTTACTCCCGCCATGGCGATGGCCGCGCCGTGATGCGCAGTGCGGTGCGCGAATTTTTGATCTCGGAGGCGCTGCATCATCTCAATATTCCTACCACGCGCGCCCTGGCGGTGATAGGCTCCGACCTGCCCGTTTGGCGAGAGACTCAGGAGACGGCGGCCATTACCGTGCGTCTGGCCAGGAGCCATATCCGTTTCGGTCATTTCGAGTTCTTCTGCCATAGCGAACAAGGCAGCAAGGATAAGCTCAAGCAGCTGGTCGACTTCACCCTGAGCCAACACTATCCAGAGCTGAGCCGCGATCGGGCGGGTTATATTGCCTGGTTTAACCGTGTGGTGGCCGATACCGCCAAGTTGATCGCCCACTGGCAGGCCGTCGGCTTCGCCCATGGGGTGATGAACACAGACAACATGTCCATCCTAGGTGACAGCTTCGACTTCGGTCCCTTCGCCTTTCTCGATACCTTCGAGGAGGACTTCATCTGTAGTCATTCGGATCCAAATGGTCGTTACGCCTTCGGCCAGCAGCCGGGCGTCGGCTTGTGGAACCTGCAGCGTCTGGCTCAGGCTTTAGTCCCTATCATCGCCTCCGATGATCTGATTGCCGCCCTGAATACCTATCAGCATCATCTGGTGCAGGCCTATCTGGTGTTGATGCGCGATAAGCTGGGCATCAATCTCTCTGAGTCGGCAAGCAGTGAGCAAGATGAGGCCGACCTGCAGCTGATTGGTGGCTTTACTCAGCTGATGGAGGCTAACCGCTTGGATCATACCAACACCTGGCGCCGCTTCGCCCAGCTGGACCCCAATAGCCAACACTCGTCCTTAAGGGATGACTTTGTCGATCTCGCCGGCTTCGATACCTGGTATCAGGCCTATCGCGAGCGTCTGGGCCAGGTGACAGATGTGGCACACTGGCAGGCGGCGAGGGCAAGAGTAAACCCTAAGTATGTGCTGCGTAACTATCTGGCTCAGGAGGCGATTGTCGCCTGTGAAGAGGGTAATACCCAGCCGCTGGCCGATCTACACCAGCTGCTGACACGCCCCTTCGACGAGCAGCCGGATAAGGAAGCCTACGCCAAGCGACCACCCGAGTGGGGACAGGGACTTATCATGTCCTGTAGCAGCTAGCCGCCTGAGATAGCCGCGTCTGACTTTAGAAGAATCAGTTTGAAGAGGCAGGGAGTTCCCTGAGTAAGTTATGAATCAAGAGTTGAAGATCAGCGCCATCAAGGTCGAGCCCCAGGCCAAGAGCCTGTCGATTCTGGCCGATGTCGATTTTGACCGTTTCGATCCTTTTGCCGAGGCTTTGGTTAAGGCCTTGGATTGCCGGGTGATCGAGCGTCACTGGGGCGCCGACAGGCATCAGTGGCTGCTGGAGTTCGAGGGCAGCCTGTTGCAACTGAATTATGAGTTTTACGGTGATGTCTGCTGGCTGTCGGTGGAGCGCGACGATGAGGTCGAGGTGCTCGTCTATCTGGCCAGCTTACTGGAGTCACAGCTATGACAACGTCGATGCAAGGGGCAGGGTTTCATTTTCAGGCCTTGACGCCGGATCTCATCCTGGATGCCATCGAATCTGTGGGCATCTACCCAGAGACAGGGCTTTTGGCGCTCAACAGCTATGAGAACCGTGTCTATCAGTTTCGCTGCGATCTGGGTAAGCGCTATGTGGTGAAGTTCTATCGCCCCGAGCGTTGGAGCAACGAGCAGATCCTGGAGGAGCACGACTTCTGCGCCGAGCTGGTGGAGGAGGAGATCCCTGTGGCGGCGCCCGTGATCATCGAGGGGCGCTCATTGCAGGAGTATCAGGGCTATCGTTTCGCGCTGTTTCCCTCCATGGGAGGCCGCGCCTTCGAGGTGGATAACCTGGAGCAGCTCGAGGAGGTGGGGCATTTCATCGGCCGCATTCATCAGTTGGCCAAGCAGCGTCCCTTTAAGCATCGTCAGACACTGACCCCTAAACTGCTGGGTGACGAGTCTCTCGACTGGCTCAAGGGCTCGGGTCATGTGCCGCCTAGCCTAGAAACTGCCTACTTCACCATAGTGGAGCAGGTGCTGGAGAAGGCCAAAGCCATTTGGCATCACTACCCCTGCGAGGCGATACGCCTGCATGGAGATCTACACCCCAGCAATATCCTGTGGACTCCAGACGGCCCAGGATTTGTCGACTTGGATGACGCCAAGATGGGGCCTGCGGTGCAGGATATCTGGATGATGTTGTCGGGCGAGCGCTCGCAGCAGACCCTGCAGCTGGAGGTGTTGCTGGAGGCCTATGAGGAGTTCTGCGACTTCGACAATCGTCAGCTGCACCTGATCGAGTCGCTGCGGGCGATGCGTATGTTGCATTACAACGCCTGGCTGAGTCGGCGCTGGCAGGATCCGGCCTTTCCGATGCATTTCCCCTGGTATGGCGAGGAGAAATATTGGGAGCAGCAGATCTTGGCGTTCAAGGAGCAGCTGGCCAAGTTGGATGAGCCGCCGCTTACTCTGATCCCCTATTAGCCCGGCAAACCTGGCTGTAATTTGTAACAGAAAAATGAACTTATCCGCTTGAGGTGGACTCCAAACCACTTTAAGGTATGGTCAATCTATTTGTCATAGTGGTGCTTAGGCACTGGGAAGGAAACATAATGAAAAAAGCGTTATTGGTAGCACTGGCACTCTTAGTTGCCCCTATGGCGGCACTGGCCGCCGATTACAAAGAGGGAGTTCATTACACAGTGATCAACGATGGCCCGGCTACGGCTAAGCCAGAGATCGCCGAGTTTTTCTCTTTCTACTGCCCACATTGCTACAACTTTGCCAAGACACAGGTGCCTAAGATCAAGGCTAACCTGCCAGAAGGCGTGGTGTTTAAGCAGAACCATGTTGAATTTATCGGTCGTGAAATGGGCCCAGAGATGTCTCGTGCCTTCGCCGTGGCTCACCAGCTGAAGGTTGAAGACAAGATGGAACACGCGCTGTTTGCCGCTATCCACGACAAGAAGCAACGTTTCGTTAGCCGTGACGATATCCGTCAGCTGTTCATCGCCAATGGCGTAGATGGCAAAGATTTCGATGCCGCCGCCAACTCTTTCATGGTGAGCGCACAGATGGCGCAGATGAAGCGTGCGACCGAGAATGCCAAGCTGTCTGGCGTACCTGCCCTGGTGGTAAACGGTAAGTACCGTGTGGAAACCGGCGCGATTAAGTCTTATGACGAGTTGCTGCAGATCGCTTACTATCTAACTAGCTTGAAGTAATACCAATCACAGTAAATATGTGATCAGAAATAGCGCAGGAAAAACGCTTGAGAACAAAGCAGGATTTTTAGATAAGTAGTTATTCTACAATTAAAAATACTAATACAGTTATCGAGCGTTTTAACAAGCTAGAATGATTAATTATTTATTACGATTGGTATAATAGCTAGCTTGTCATCGAAAGGGGCTTAGGCCCCTTTTTTGTTGCCCAGAATAAAAAAAACCGTATTTCCGGTCGCTATGGAAATACGGTTATCGAGCTAAAAAGCTCTATTTACCCTGAGTAACTGCTCCAATCTACCAGGGTGTCAAAAATTTGGCAAGTGCCAATTTTTATATAGACTAGTCTATTAGTCTGATAGACAAGGTAAAAATTTCGCACTATGGCATGAAGGTCAAATTTAGCGAAAAAAATGCTCAAAAAATTGAAACTAACATGGTAAAAGACCTGTCGAATCTAAGTATAAAAATAAGAACGCAGAGTCTTGCTTGGAGGTCTCATGAGAGTTTTTCCTGTCTACGCGCCGAAATTGATTGTGAAACATGCCCGAATTTTTGTTTCTGGGGTGATCTGGGTGAAAGACCTGGGGAGATTAGAGTTCGAGAAAGGAAAATTTTTATTGCCGCGTCAGAGCCTGCCTCAGGTAAAACGCGCCATCATGGAATTGAATGAATTAATCGAGCACCAACATAACGAAGCGAAGACGGCTTAGGTCTTCGCTCATCGAAAGCGCTTATCATAAGAGCGTCTCACTCTTGGTCTAAGCGCTTCTCAAGTTATTCGCTAACTTCGTCGTTCAGCAGGCCCACAAGCCCGGTCACTTTTTCGTTCCAAGAGTTGAGATCTTGACTCAGCTGTTGGTTCTGTTCGTTCAGGGTATGGTTCTTCTGTTTCTCTTCCTCAAGCTCCATTTTCAGTAGCTCAATGGTTTCGAGTGCCGCTTGGATTTTTGTCTCCAGCTTGGACAGTAGTTCAAGGCTCATGGGGAGGTCCTAATAGTTTCTGGATGGTGCTTCGATTCTATCAGTGCCGCTATCTGAGTGAATAGCTAATTCGTGTTAAATGTCTAAAAATCCATCTATATATGGATTAAAGATTGTTTATTTCGTCGGCGCGGCGAGCATACTGCGCCAAAGGGCTTGTAAGTGACTCGCCGGCGGTCCCTGGCGTTAATCTTCTTGGGGTTTCTCGGCTGCGGCGATCACCACACGATCAAAGGTTTCTCCTTGGGATAAGGGCGTAATCGCCAGGATATGATCCAGGCGGATCGCCTGTTCGCCCGCCTCGTTTTTAACGGTGAGATATTCGCTCTTATCCGCCCGGGTGGTGAGCGTGATGGCGGTGGCCGTAATGTCGCCTTTCGAGGTCTCGATAAGCAGTTGGTAACCTCTGATACAAGCCAGCTCCAGGTGGTCGTGAACATGACAGTCTATGATGCGATAGGGTTGCATAGGTTTTCCTTTGATTGAAGAGGGCATCTTTGAGTGTAAACGGTCCATGAATGTAAATGGTTCGGCGCCGGGTCTCTTAAGTAGATGCCTATCATCTTGGAGGATAACCCGTGCCGAGTAAACTTGCCCTATTGCTCTTGCTCAGTCTGTTGGCTCAGCCGCTTTTGGCGGCGCAGACGCTGACCCAGTTTGATCAGCAGAGTGAGGCGCGTCAGCCGCTGGTGGTCGAGCTGTTTACCTCTCAAGGCTGTAGCAGCTGTCCGCCCATGGAGCGTTGGCTCTCGGGTTTCAAGCAGGAGACCGGTCTGTGGCGCGATTACTTTCCCTTGGCCTTTCATGTGAGCTACTGGAACTACCTCGGCTGGCGGGATCCCTTTTCCAGGCGTGCCTTCAGCCGTCGCCAGTATGACTATCTAAACCACAAGGGCATCGCCCAGGTCTATACGCCGCAGTTGGTGATCAATGGCCGCGAGTGGCGCCCGGGTGACCAGGGTTTACTGCCAGATGAAGCAGCTATGCGCCCGTTTGTGGGCAAGCTAAGCGTGACCATAGCTGGGCAAGCTGTGACGGCGACATTTGACAGCCTGTTGCCCAGTAACGAGGGGCTCACGTTGCACCTAGCCTTGCTGGGCAGTGGCATGGCGACTCAGGTTGGCAGGGGAGAGAATCGCGGCAAATATCTGCGAGAAGATTTTGTGGTCTTGAGTCACCAGCACTTTCGAGGCATTGACGCTAAGGTGGTAAGTTTCTCCGGTACTGTGGCTGCCTTGCCCGGTGAGGCCAGAGAGGCGAAGCGCCTGGCCTGGGTAGCCTGGATAGAACAAGACCATCTCCCCCTGCAAGCGGTTGGCGCTTGGCTGGAGAATGAGCCAATAGATGAATAATAAAAAAGCCCCTTGCGGGGCTTTGTTGTAAAGACTTGGCTTAGAAGCGGTAGTCTACAGACAGGTAAACCTGTTGGCTGTCGTCTAGTGAGAATGATGCCTTGTCGCCTGCTTCTGAGGTGAGGGTCTTGTCATAGTCTTGCTTCAGGTAACGGTAGCCGATCTCTGTGCTCACCTTGTCGTTGATCTTGTACATGAAACCGGTTTGACCACCCCATACGAAATTGTTTTTTGATTCCAGCATATCGACATCTGGACTCGTGTGGTTAACACCCGCGGTCGCACCGATGAACCAGTTGACCTTGTTGTTCGCATCCAGGCCGACCAGGTAATCATAAGACATCAGGAAGCTCTGTTGCTTACCGAAGTCGTCTGAGTTGTAAGAGTAAGTACCGTATACACGGTTGTTGTCGTTCAGGTAGGCACCACCGCGTAGCTCATAGATCATGTCGCTATCTGAATCTTTGAATGTGCCCTTGCTGAAGCCAGGATCGACCGCTTCGGTGATCTCTGCCTTGTAGTTGTTCTCTTGTGAACCGATACCGCCACCGATGAACCAATCTGCGGCCATTGTTGGCGCTGACAATGCTGCTGTGATTACTGCGGCTACCGCTAATGTCTTCTTAGTCATAATATGCTCTCTCTTAAAAGGTGGTGTTGTTTTCGTTGAGGGCATAGTAAGTTAGCCTTGCTGAACCAAAACTGAATGAGATCTGCAAGTTAGATTGCGGGTGTCATGTCTATAGATGTGGCGCCTGTGGGGCTTAAGGCCCCCGATGAGCGTCGAGACGAACGAAGGAGTGAGACGATGAAACTGGTGTTTGTGCATGGATGGAGTGTCACCAGTACCCAGACCTATGGCGAGCTGCCCCAGGCGCTGCTTAAGCTGGCCCCCGAGGCGCTAGACCTGGATGTTCAACACATCTATCTGGGGCGATATATCAGCTTTAACGACGCGGTGACGCTGGAAGATCTCAGTATTGCCTTCGAGTCGGCCCGCCTCGCCGAGCTGGGGGATGAGCCCTTCTCTGTGATAACCCACTCCACCGGCGGGCCACTGATTCGCCACTGGTTGTGCCGCTATTACCAAGAGGCAGCGACCACGCCGCTACAACACCTGATCATGCTGGCGCCCGCCAATCATGGCTCGGCACTGGCGCAGCTGGGTAAGTCCAGAGTGAGTAGACTCAAAGCCTGGTTCGATGGTGTCGAGCCGGGTCAGCGAGTATTGGATTGGCTGGAGCTGGGCAGCGACGGCCAGCATCAGCTCAACCTGAGCTGGCAGCAAAAGGACTGGCTTAGCAGCGACGTCTATCCCTTCGTGCTCACCGGAGAAACCATAGACGGTGCGCTGTACGACTATATGAACAGTTACACCGGCGAGGTGGGCTCTGATGGCGTGGTGCGGGTTTGCGCCGCCAACATGAACTTTGTCTATGCCCGGTTGGCGCAGCAAGTGGGCGTACTCTGCGACAGCTTCGATGGCGAGTGCGCCGAAACCCTGGCGCTAACGGAGCTCACCCAGGCCGTTGAGCCTTGCGTCTTAGGGATTGTGCCTAGGGCGAGTCACAGTAATCGCAAGATGGGGATCATGAACTCAGTGACCCAGAGAAATGCCGCTAACAAGCCTGTGGTCGCCGATATTCTCGATTGTCTGAGGGTAAAAGATCGCCAAGGGTATCGTAAGCTGAGACAACAAATGGCGCTTAAGTCCGAGGCGAGTCGTAAACCGCCCCGTTACTGCATGCTGGTGGTGCGTGTGTTCGATAACCTGGGCCATGCCGTCACCGATTTTGATTGCTATCTCTTGGCGGGCGATGAGTACCATGCCTCGCGGTTGCCTCACGCCATGGTGCTGGATAAGCAGCGTAACAGCGTCAACGGTAACGTGATCACCTTCTATTTGGATGCCAACAAGCTCTCTAGGATAAAGGCCGGCAAGCTGGGGCTTAAGCTGATCCCCAGACCAGACGAGGGCTTTTGCCATTACAAGAGCGCCGAGTTTCGCTGTGAGCCCGAGCAGTTGACCCAGCTGTTTGGCGCCGATCAGACCCTGATGCTCGATGTGCAGCTTGAGCGCTATATCGCCCCCAATACCTTCAGCTTTGCCAAGGTTGGCGAGAAAGCGGACTTTAAGCAAATACCGCCGCAGGATTAAAGGTGGAGCAAACAAAAAGCGGAGCCCGAGGCTCCGCTTTTTGGATCGAGTAGACGAGCTTATACCAATCGTAATAAATAATTGATCATTCTAGCTTGTTAAAACGCTCGATAACTGAATTAGTATTTTTAATTGTAGAATAACTACTTATCTAAAAATCCTGCTTTGTTCTCAAGCGTTTTTCCTGCGCTATTTCTGATCACATGTTTACTGTGA
>NZ_JPII01000056.1:0-49170 GCF_000832025.1 Shewanella sp. cp20
TTTCTTAAAGAAGGCTTCGTTGGTGCCGTAGGGGCCTAAGTTAAGATCACGCTTGCGGATGGCATCGACGCGATCGAAGGCTTCTTCGGCAACACGCAGGTTTTTCACGTCTTTACGCCAGTAGTATTTGAAACCGTCGAAGTGGGCGTTGTTCGGATACCAGTAGATCACACCCAGGCCTTTTTCAGACATGATAGGCGTGTTGTGGATAGTGGCCCCTGGAATATAGAAGTATTGGCCGGTGCCGAGTTTCTTAAACTGGTTGTCTGCCAGGGTTTGTCCCTCGCCGTTGACCACATAGTAACATTCTGGCTGGCCGTGGAAGTGCGGTGCATGGTCAGACTTACCGCCATCGGTGATGCCGATCACCACAGGGCTATCAGACAGCTCTTTCCAGATATAACCCACAGGGGATTTAGTGCGGTCACAGTCTTTGACTTCCAGGATGTTGCCATCGTCATCTAAGGTCTTACAGAAGCGTTGATCGGCGGCGATACTGTCGTTGGCTTGAATCGTGCTGAAGTCGATCTTGCCCGCTTCCCAATCGGCAATATAGGCCTCGACCTCAGGGTTGCTGCACTGCTCTGGCATAGTGTCTTGCGGTGAGTAAGGTGTGCTGTCGTATGGCACTGGCGTCATCTGCTGAAACGGCAGCTGCGCATGGTTACATTGTGGGCCCTGGGCCACGGCGGTTGTTGAAGCCAGAGCGGCCACACCTAATAGCATTTTTAATTTCATCATTCCTGTCCTATTTTTGCAGCCAATGGCCGCGTTATTTTGGGTGTAAATTTGTGTATGGACTAACGATAAAATGATTGGTTTGTTGTAAAGGTGAAATGGATCACGCCACTTTTTTAACAGCAAACTTATTCGTGACTCAGCTCGCGAATAATCTTACCTATCGCCGCCTATTACAGTGAGAATTGCATACTCAACTGGGCATAGTTTGAGGCCCCGCGGGGGCTCGGGGCAGTCGTCTCTGTTGTGGTGTCCTGAATCTCATAGCGCCCGAATTCGACCCCGACGCTGAGCGCCGGCGTGAGATCGGTAAACAGGTTGACGCCCCAATGGTAGCGGTCGGTCTGTTCGACCTCTGTGGTGGTGCGCCCATAGAAGATGGTCGAGCGGCTGCGTTCGCTCCAGAAATGGCGATAGGCAAACATGCTTGATAGCGACGTCTCTATCTCGCCCTCTATGATGTCCCTAGCGGCATCTGTGCCTACATAGCGCCCCAGGTTGCCGTAGTGCAGCTGCAGGCGCAGATCGTCTCGTCCAAAGGTGAACAGCTTGGCCCCCACCGACAACCCGCTGCCCCACTGTTTGGAGTCGTTGGCGTCGAGGTAGCGCATCAGTGCCGATATCGACACATTGCCCCAATCACCCGCCTGGTTGTAACGAATAATGGTGTCGGGAAGGTAATCGTTGCTCGTGTCTATCCACTGGTTTTTATCCTCATTCTGTTGGGGAGTGGTGCCGTAGGTGTAGGGGTTTTCCAAGGCAAACTGCCAGTGGGGCGTGCTATAGCGAAATAGCGTCTGTCTGACCATAGCCTGACCGACCAAGGGGCCACCGAGATCGGCGGTTTCGGCAAAGCTGCTGGTGTTGACCAGGGTGGACCAGGTTTGTCCGGCGGTGATGCCTTGATACTGGATGAAGGCATGCCTGAGCCGGGGCGCATAAGAGTTCGAGATGATAGGGTTGCCCTGGCTCGAGCCGACAAAGTCTATCTCGGCGAAGCCGAAGATCTGCTCATGATTGAGTTTGACGTTGAAGCGGCTCTCCTGAGCGCTAAATTGCGTGCGCTTAGCCGGGTCGACGACCCGGCCGCCGCCGCTCCAGCTGTCTTGAAAGGCGATGTTACCGTCGACATAGCGTGCATTGGCCTTGAGAAAACCACCCAGTTCGATGCTGGTGGCATGAGCCGAAGTGGCTGAAAGACTGAGGCAGAAGAGGGCACAGCTTAAGTATGTTTTCATAGTCCTGGCGTCGATTGATGGAGAAAAATTAAAAAAAAAGCCCTATCAGATAGGGCCAGATTGAAAATGCGTTATGCGTGGGGAGCGGCATCTAATCTCAATAAAGGGAAATGACAGAAACCCAGTGAGAGCGATCAGGTTTCTGCCGGGCACTTATGCCAGGTTAGAAATAGTAACCAAAGTTGATGTTGACCCGCTTATCCCAATCGTCGCCAACCTCTGGAAGCCCCACATGGTCGTTGTTAGCGGTTGAGAAGGTCATGTTTTTACCCATCACAAAGTCGACCATGGTGTAGGTCGGGCCGGCGGCGATGGCACAGCCGGTGACGTTCTGCATGCTGTTGTCATAGCTGTCATCGGCAACGTCAGGTGTCATCACACCGAAGTCGTTGTAGCACTTCACGCTACCCCAGTCGGTGTTGAAGGTCTTGGCAAGGTTCACGCTATATGCCTGACCCTTACTGGCGATCTCATACTGCCAGCTCACCACTGAGACCCCAATCTTGTTTGGGTCGACGGCGTCGGCGGCGTCGTATTCATACTGCATGGCCTGCAGCTGAAGGTTCCAGCCCTTGTAGCTGCTGTCTAGGTGCAGCGCGACTGCATAACGGTCACCGTTGTTGCCCGTCTTGTTGTTATAGATCTGACCATACTGCACAGAACCGCCAACCGTGGTCGAGCCGCCTTCATGCTCCATGGTGTAGGTTTGGCGCACGTTGAACTGGTTGGTCTCTTCGTTGTTGTACTCGGTGCCGTTGATGGTGCCCGTGTAGAGATCTGTGGCGTAACGTTTGTTTTCTGTCGGGCCATACTCAGGGTTCTTGTAGAAGGCCAGGTCTGTGTGCCAGCCGTTCTTTTCATAGATAGCCTTGATACCTACATCATGATCATCTTCGAAGCCCAGGTAGTAGGGGATGCCGAACCACCAGCTGTTGGAGATGAAGTCACGGTTACCAAACGGCACCTTGTTGATACCGAACTGCAACTGCCAGTCGGGGTCGATATTGTAGTAGCCGTAGCCATACTTGATATAGTCGGTGCTGGAGGTGAAGCGGTATTCTGCCGCCAGGCCCCAGTCGCCTTTTTGGCCGTTGAACTTGATGGCCGCCATATCGAAGGTCAGGTCGCCGCCCTTGTCCTTAGAGGCCTCGCTATAGTCTTTGTAGCCATAGTTAACACGTACTGCACCGCCAACATTGATACCGTCTTCCTGTTCCCCGGCAAACGCCGTTGAGCCAGAAAGGGCTATCGCGGTGGCGACCATAGACAACATAAATTGAGTGGTCTTTTTCATCATCATTACCTATTAGTATTTTTAAGTATTTACGTCAGAATTTGTTACATCTCACCGAACCAGGTGCGGTGACATTCGGCGCAGACTGGCGCCTTCTTCTCGTGTTCGCCATGGCAGGCCAGGCAGCTCGCGCCTTGGTTATAGTGCAGAGACTTATGGGGATGGGCCTCTGGGATGGCCAGCTTGCTCTCGTCTACCGGGATGCTATTGATCTCGCCGTGACACTCGACGCAGGCGGCATCTGTGGCGTTCTTCTTGCCTGAACCCTGGTGACAGCCCTGGCAGCCATCTTGGTAGATAAACTCGTGGTTGGTGCGTCCCTGAGTCTTGCCCTTCATCTTGACGAGATCGCCGGCGTAGACGCTTGAAGACAGTGCGAGTCCCAGTAGGAGGGTTAAAATAGATTTGTTCATAGTGATTAAGCCTGCGCGTCAGATTTGATGGTTTCAGAAACGACGATTCCCATCGCCAAACATTCCAGACAAGAGGTCGAGCTGAGTCTGGCCTCGCCGTGAACGCCACCTGTGACCTCGCCAATGGCATAGAGCTTGTTGATGGGTGACATGGAGCGGCCATCGATGACCCGGGCGCCGAGATCTGTCTTTAGGCCACCCATGCAGTAATGCACTTTCGGCCAGATGCGCGAGACTACATAAGGGCCGGTCAATACCTCGGCCGTGTCCATCTTGCGGTTGAATAGCGGGTCTTTACGGGCGTTAACATGGCCGTTGTACTCGCTGATGGTGCGTTTTAGCTCGGCCGCAGGGATAGTAAACTTGCTGGCTATCTCATCTAGGCTGTCCAGTTTCCAGGCCATCTTGTCGCGCAGCGCACGCACTACACGGTCGTCATCCTTGTACTTTTCGTAGTTGAACAAGACTACTGGGTAGGCCGGACTGTTGTCTGGATAACGGTTTTTCATGATGGCCTCGGAGCAGGTTTTACGGTCTGCACGTTCGTCCATGAAGCGTTTGCCATTGAGGACGCTGATGGCGGCGCCTTGGTGCCAACCAATTGAGAGCAGCGCATTTGACCAGCCAAAACCGCCCTCATCGGGTGAACCCCAGTGGCCGGTTTGAATCAGGTTCATGTGCACCGGCAAGGCGCCGTGTGCCATGGCGGTTAGCGTGACTTCCCCAGTCGCGCCAAGGGCGTTGGTGCAATCTAAGGTTGGATCGAGTGAAGGGTCGACCATTTCGCGCAGCTTCATGTTGCGGGCGAAGCCGCCATTGGCCAGGATCACGGCCTTGTTGGCTTTGATGTAGACAGTGCTGCCGGTCTTGATGTCGGGGAAGCGATAGTTTTTACGTACCTTGAGACCGACTATGGTTTGGCCGTCCATGATGAAGTCTTCGATATAATGTTGCAGACGGTACTCTACCCCCTCTTTTACACCTGCCTCATACAGCTTGGTGGTGATGTCGCCACCCGTACCATGCTGTGTCCGTATGGCGCGAGCCTTGTTATGGCCGCCGACCTGAATGTTGAAACCATCGCGGAACTTGACGCCTGTGCCTATGCATAGCTCATAGGCATCGAGGGCGCGATTGGCGATCTGACGCAGCGCCGCCTCGTTCTGCATGCCGCGGCCAGAGATGATCTGGTCTTTGACTAACTCTTCGGGAGAGTCATCTTTGATGCCCTGTGCCAGCTGAATCGGGTTCTTGGGGATGGCTAGCCAGCCGCCATTGATGGCCGAATTGCCGCCGATGACCTGCATCTTTTCCAGTACCAATACCGAGCCGACGCCTTGTCGCTTGGTATTGAGCGCCGCCGACAATCCGGCAAAGCCGGAGCCTACGACGATAACGTCATGAGACTCGTCCCATTGTATCTCTTTGCACTCTTTGGCTAAGGAGGTGGCGGGCATTGCCGCGGCCATGCCACCTATGGCGGCTCCCGCACTAAGCTTTAAAAAGTTTCTTCTGTTGTGCATTGCTAATGTCCTCTGTCTCTTTATGCAGGCAAAGATAGAGGTTCTGCTAAGCGTTAAAGGTGAAGTAAGTCACGGCTTTTTTTGAGTGGCAAACTTATTCGTGAACCATGTCTCGAATAAGTTTTCTGAAATGTTTCTATGCTGGCGAAATGTAGGCGCTAGTGTATCTGGGCGTAAATTTTTCTGCGTGAATGTTTGTTTGACGTGATTCACAAAGCCAGACAGTAGCGGCCGTTTTACGTGAGGTTTGTCCCGATTAGTTAAGGGGTCACTGTAATTCGAAAATAAATTGGGCGCATACTCTCGCCTCCTCCACGATAAGGGTGTAAACGATGAAATGTCCCACCGATACTTTGCCAATGATGCGTTGCAATCAGATCTTGGATGCTGCGGAGCAGCTTATCGAGTCTCAAGGGATAGTGTCATTTAAATTCTCTCAGTTGGCGAAAGAGGTGGGTTGCTCGACCGGGACACTCTATAAATTCTTCGAGCGAAAAGAAGATGTCTTGGTCTGCCTCTTCCTGAGGAGTGCGACATCGAATCATTTACCCATCTTTATCGATAAACATCCGGAACTGACGGCGCAGGAGAGGGTGCTCTTGCCTATCATGTTCACCTTCGAGACCATTAAACGCAGCAAGAGCTTTTTCACCCTGCGCTCGGTGTCGGTCAATACCATGGTGTGGCAGCTTGCCAGCGACGAAAAAATTGAGCGATTTAAGAAGCGAATCAATGCCTTTTGGGGCTGGTTTACCGAGTCGTTGCACCAGGCGGTAGAGAGGGGGGAGCTGGAGGCGACCCCCTTGCAGGTTAAGGAGCTAGTGCAAGGCATCACCTTCTATCTGACCGGTTCGCTGACCCAGTTTGAAAGTCAGTTGATCGCGCCCGAGTACCTGTCAAATCGACGTGAGACCTGTTATCGCCATCTCGCCAAGTTGATGGGGCAGTATCGCTGGCATAGGCCATTAACCCCTGAATTATTCGATTCGCTTGAGGCACAAACCACGGCGTTTTTCGACCAGCACTATCGTGATCATATGAGCTGCGCCGCCTGCAGTGCGCTGACGAGCGTGAATTTGCAGGATTCCCCCCAGTGTACTAGGGCCTGTTGACCTTTCAAGTTTAATTTTTGTTCAATCTAAACGCGTTTTGCGCGAGGCGAGAGCCATGAAGCATAGTTACTCTATGTGAATGGCGAACAACAAAGAAATCGTCTGGAACGATTTCTAACAGCGTAGCTGACCGCCTGCGGTGAAAGGCAGGAAGCCTTTCATAAAGTGCAGCGCGCGTTTAGATAAACCCGTTGGGCAGCGTTTGTAGGCCATTTCTACAGCGTTATCGCCAGTTTGTGTAGAGGACTACACGGCACAGGCTCTGCCTTGTATAAATCACCTTCAAACTGCTGCAAAAACAAACGAAAAAGATCAACAGGCCCTAGGCATAAGCTCACCGAAAAAAGCCCTCGATAGGTCGAGGGCCGGGCCAAATTTGTCGCGCTGGTGTGATTAGATGAGCAATAGAGTGGCCCTAAAGGTTTTAGCAAGATGATGCATTCCCTTTCTCGCCTTGTGCTGAGTTGCCGCCCGGTCGCAATAAGGAGGAAAAGCCTTAGGTATAAGAGCCAGGCTGTTTAAAAATCTGTACTGCATAGAGGATGAAGAATTTCGTGCCAGACCGCTTATGGCTTGACTTTAAAGCAGGGCGTCCATAGTCTGCTAGATCAGTATTCAAGGTGGTATGCAATGCAAATAAATTATAATTTAAAACCTGCGTCTGAACGCCGAACACAGCAGTTTAAGCCTGAAGCCAATGTGGGCTTCGGTAATCTTAGAACTGACCATATGTTTTTGATGGATTACCGCGATGGGGAGTGGCGGGATCCGAGAATCGTATCTTACGGACCATTCGAGATGGCACCGGGTGCCATGGCACTGCACTATGGTCAATCCATCTTCGAGGGGGCTAAGGCCTTCATGCATGACGATGGCGAGATCTATACCTTCCGTTTAAACAAGAATGCCGAACGTCTCAACCTGAGCGGCGAGGTGATCTGTATTCCGCCTATACCCGAGGCGATGCAGCTGGCGGGTATCAATGCGTTGATCGATGTCGATAGGCTATGGTTTCCGATGCAGGAAGGGGCCTGCCTCTATATTCGTCCTTTTGTATTTGCGACCGAAGACAGACTGTCGGTGAGTCCGAGCCAGCAGTACACCTTCTGTGTCATGCTGAGCCCAAGCGGCGCCTACTATGCCGATGGTTTCGATAAGGCGATTCGTCTGTTGATCACCGAACGTTTCCACCGCGCGGTATCGGGCGGCACTGGTGCCTCTAAGGCGGCGGGCAACTACGCGGCCTCGTTGAGAGCGGGCAAGGCGGCGGCAGAATATGGCGCGGCCCAGGTGTTGTATCTCGATGCCAACAACAAGCAGATCGAAGAGGTGGGCGCGATGAACCACTTCCATGTGCTAAAAGATGGCACCATCATCATACCTAAATTTACCGATACCATTTTGAAGTCTATTACCTCGCAATCCATCATGGAGCTGGGGGAGACCCTCGGCTGCGAGGTGCGTCAAGAGACTGTGATGCTGGATAAGTTTATTGCCGATATCGAGTCTGGCGAGATCGTCGAGGCCGGTGGTTTTGGTACCGCCGCCGTGGTGTCGCCTGTAGGCTCCTATATCTTCGAAGACCATAGGGTTGTGACGGTCGGCGATGGTGAGGTGGGCGAGCATACCCGCCGCATCTATCAGGTGTTGACGGATATTCAGAAGGGCAAGCGTCAGGGCCCCGAAGGTTGGATGCAGAAGGTTGAGCGCGTCGCGCCTTAACCCCTAGCTATGCCCGTGATAGCTATACCAATGATAGCTATACCCATGAAAAGAAAAAGGCGCCCAGGAGGCGCCTTTTTTAATCGAATGTTACGGTTGCTGAGACCCGAACTGGCTGGGCCGTCTTGTTGTAAACCGTGGCGTTAAATCTCTGCTGGCTAAATCTGGTGAGCAGTGCTTGTTTCTGTTCGGGGGAGAGGGTCAAGTCGTCGAGTTCAAGATCCACTAACTGCCCCGACCCATTGATGCCAAAGCTGATGTTGAGCTTCTGTTTTTGTTCTACCAAACCTTTCCAATTCAGGGTGCTGTCTTGTATGACCCAATACTTGCTTAGCTGAGTCGGGGTGACTTCCAGATAGTCTCTTGGAGTTTGGGTAATAGCATTACTCTGGCAGGCGGAGACAAGTAGCGGTAATGCGAGTAGCGCAGCCAAGCGAAATAGTGATGATAGTTTGTGTCTGGCGACAACATGGAGTGGGTTCACAGCAACTACTCTCCGTTAATGCGTTTTTATGCATATATCTTGCTCATTTAGGCGGTCAAGTATATTAGCATTCACTTAAAAGTTGTAGTCAGTTTTGTGACATTTACAATAATTTGGCGTTAAAGATGAGTGACACTTGCTTAATATAGAGAAAAGGCCTTGCCGGAAGGGAGGGGCAAGGCCTTTTCGAGTCGATGCCAACGAGTGTTCGCTGGCATGAACCTGGTTGATGCTACTCTGCCTGTAGCGCCTTAAGTCGTTTCTCTGTGTTGATTCGGCCCTGCTCTATGTGACGGCGCATCAGCAGGCTAGCCAGTTCGCCATCACCAGCGGCAATGGCTTCGACAATGCGTCTGTGTTCGGCGATCGCCTTGATCGGTCGCGTCTCGCTGGTGCATTGATAGCGATACATGCGCAGCAGATGATAGAGGTTGCCGATGAGGGTTTCCTGCAGATGTTTGCTACCGCTCGCGCGTATGATGCGGTAGTGAAAATCCACATCGCCATCTTGCTGAAAATAGGTATCGCCCTTGGCCAGCGCTTCTTCCTGGCTATCCATCAGACGCTGCAACTGCATCAGCGCTGTGGGAGTTATATGCTTCGCGGCCAGTTCGCAGGCCATGCCTTCTAACACGCTGCGCAGACGATAGAGATCGCCCAGCTCATCTATCGACAGCTGAGCGACGCGGGCGCCGACGTGGGGAATTCTGACGATGAGGCGGCGACGCTCCAGGGTCAACAGGGCTTCCCGTGTGGGGCCGCGACTGATGCCGTATCGCTGGGCGAGCATCTGCTCGTTGATCTTACTGCCAGGGGCGAGTTCTCCCTTAATGATACTGGTCTGGATTGCCTGCAATGCCTTATCCGCCAGGGTGAGTGCGGGCGTCTCAGTGTCTATGGTGTTTAATGCGTCTAACGCCATCGGCTTGCTCATTAAGGGATAAGAGGAGTAATGAAGTTAGTGCGGATGTTATGGATTGTCAACAATCTGTCGGTAAAACTTAAGTCTAACCCGGGGTTTTAGCCTTTAATTCGTCATTTTATGGATGGCTCAGGGCTTTGTTGGATTGGTATTGTAGACAACCTTAGGTGTTCGCCGCCCGAAAAGGCGACGAACCCAATAAGATTAGCGACTCTCTGCCAGAGATGGGGTCTCTTCGGTGATCAGCTGATCTGAGTTATAGCGGGTCAAGATCTGATGAATCTGCTCATCTTTCTGTTGCCAGACGCCATTGAGCCAACGCTGGAACTGAGCACGACACTCGGCGTCGTTGAAGTATCTCTGGTCGTCGACCTCGGGTACCGGCATAGATTCGATGCGTACCACGATACGCTTCACCTTGCCGTGCATTACTTGCGATAGTGTGTTGTCGGCCGAATCTGGGTAGACCAGAGTAACGTTGAGTAGGCTGGTAAACTGCTCGCCCATGGCCGAGATGGTAAAGGCGATGCCGCCTGCCTTGGGACGCAGCAGGTAGCGGTAAGGAGAGCGTTGACGCGCCTTCTTCTCCGGGGTGAAACGACTGCCTTCCACATAGTTGATGATAGAGGTAGGAATGCTCTTAAACTTCTCGCAGGAGCGGCGAGTGGTTTCCAGGTCTTTACCCTTGAGCTTAGGGTTTTTACGCAGCTGCTTGGCACTGGTACGGTTCATGAAGGGCATGTCCAATGCCCAGCAGCCCAGGCCGAGGAATGGCACATAGAGCAGCTCTTTCTTGAGGAAGAATTTGAGCATAGGGATGTTGTTACGCAGCACATAGGTGAGGGCGGCGATGTCAAACCCGCTCAGGTGATTGCTGATCAGCAGATACCAGCCATCTTTCTTCAATCCTTCCAGCCCCTCTATGTCCCACTCTATTTTGGCGATTAGAAACAGTATGCCACCATTGACGCAGGCCCAGCTCCACATGCAACGATTCATCAGATGCGAAATGCCGGTTCTCAGTGGTGCGATCGGCAACAGCAGCTTAATTAAACCGCCGATGCAGATGATGCTGCTCCAAATGACGGTGTTGATGATCAACAGCGTCAGGCTGAGCACGAATAGTAGCGGGCCGGGTAAAAAATTTAGCATCTTTTTAAAACACCTTATCTGCGGTTATTGCTCTGCCATTTGGGTCAACTTGGCATCCTTTTCTTGCCAGATGCGATTGAGCTGTTCCTGGAAACTGATCTTATAGGCGCGATCGTTGAGGTAGTCGCCGCGCATCTCTGGGGCAATGTCGCTGACCTTGATGTGTACCCGGATCTGTTTGACCTGCCCAGAGATAAAGTCCCAAAAGCTGGGCGTCTTGCCCGGGTAGTAGATGGTGACATCGACTAATTTATGGATCTGATTGCCCATGGCCGATAGTGCGAAGGCCATGCCGCCCGCCTTAGGCTTGAGCAGGTGGTTAAATTCCGAGTTTTGCTTCTGATGCTTCTCGGGTCTAAAGCGCGTGCCCTCGACAAAATTCATCACGCTGACCGGCTTAGTCTTAAACTTGGCACAGGCCTTACGGGTGATCTCGATATCTTTACCCCTGAGCTTGGGGTTCTTGCGTAGCTGAGCGCTGCTGTAGCGGCGCATGAAGGGGAAATCCAGCGCCCACCAGGCGAGGCCAAGCACAGGCACGTAGAGCAGTTCCTGCTTCAGGAAGAACTTCAAGAAGGGGATCTTATGGTTGAAGATGCGCTGTAAGACTAAGATGTCGACCCAGGATTGGTGGTTGGCGATCACCATGTACCACTCCTTGAGGGAGAGATCCTTGTCGCCCTCAACCTGAATATCCACCCGGTGAAACAGGCGCTCGATAAAGGTGTTGACGCTGATCCAGGCGGTCGCACAGTGATCCAGCAGGTAGCTACACAGGGTACGTAGCGGCGTGATGGGGATAAGTTTTAATATACTTACCAATAAGATAGGTAATACCCAAAAAAGGGTGTTGATGACATAACAGCTAAATGCCAAGCTGCCTCTTATTAGTGATAACACCGCGCCCATTAAAGCCCCCATAAAAAATTCGGAGACCTATGTTACTCGCCTGAGCCCATTTGCTCAATCTTATCCTGTTCATCTTGCCCAGATAACCCTGATTTATCTATGGACATATCCAGGGGCTATTGGCCTTTCCAGTCAGTTTTACTGCCGGTTGCAGGCGTTTTATATAAGGCAGAACCTATTGTGGTGCTCGTTGTTGTACAAAAACTGGCGATAGCCTCAGTAAGGCGCCTTTAGGCTATTGAGCAGTCGATCCATGGCGCGATAGCCAAGAGCTTGGGCGATGTGGCGGCGGTCGACGACTGTACTCTGTTCAAGATCCGCTATGGTGCGGGCGACGCGCTGGAGCCTGTGATAGCTGCGTACCGACAGGCCTAGCTGGTTAACGCTCTGCTCGAGAAACTCGAGATCTTGCTGGTTAAATCCTGCCGTTTGCGAGAGTTGTTTGCCGGTCAGCTCGGCGTTGAGTACCCCTGCGCGGCTCAGTTGACGCTCCCTTGCCTGGTGCACCCGCTGGGCAACATCGCGGCTGGATTCGCTGCGCTCACCTGTGGTCAGGGTGCCCTGGGGCAGACGCGGTACCTCTATAGTGAGATCGAAGCGATCGATGAAGGGACCCGACAGTCTGGCGAGATAGCGCTGGATCTGATCCTGTGTGGCCCTGGCGTTAACGCTGTCGCCGCAAGGGCTGGGATTCATGGCGGCGATGAGCTGAAAACGGCTGGCAAAGGTGAGTTTGGCGGCCGCACGGGAGATCACCACCTCGCCGGTTTCCATCGGCTCGCGCAGGCAGTCGAGCACCTTGCGGGGAAACTCGGCAACCTCGTCGAGGAAGAGCACGCCGCGATGGGCCAGAGAGATCTCCCCTGGCTTGGGATGGCTGCCGCCGCCCACCAGTGAGATGGCCGAGCTGGTGTGATGAGGACTGCGAAAGGGACGTTGATAAAAGGCCTGCATGGGAATGCTGATCCCCGCCACCGAGTGAATGGCGGCGACCTCTAACGCCTCATCATAGTCCAGTGGTGGTAGCAGTTGCATCATGCGGCTGGCGAGCATGGTCTTGCCCGTGCCCGGAGGACCGAGAAACAGCAGGTTGTGATTACCGGCGGCGGCGATCTCCAGCGCGCGCTTCGCCTGATACTGGCCGATCACATCGCTGAGGCACTTGTGGTCCGTGTCTGCCTGGGTATCGAGCCACTCTAGATCTTGTGTCAGTCCAGGCAGGGAGGTTTGTCCGTGCAGGTATTGGGCTAAAGCTTGCAGGTGGGCGGCGAAGAAACATTTACGGTAGCCCACCAGTTCGGCATCGGCGCGATTGTCTAGGGGCAGGACTAAGGCCTTATCCTGTTTACGGGCATCTATGATCACCGGCAATATGCCGGTGCAGGGCCTTATTTGTCCGGAGAGAGCCAGCTCGCCGATGAACTCATGATCCCTTAAGTGGGTATCGGGTACCTGTTTGGAGGCCGCCAGTATGCCGATGGCGATGGGGAGGTCGTAGCGGCCACCCTGTTTGGGCAGATCGGCTGGCGCGAGATTGACCGTTATCCTGCGTTGTGGGAACTCGAATCCTGCGTTGATCAGGGCGCTGCGCACACGCTCTTTGGCTTCCTTGACCGAGGTTTCAGGTAGCCCCACCAGGTTGAAGGCGGGTAAGCCATTGCTGAGATGTACTTCGACTGTGACTTCGGGGGCTGCCACGCCCAGGCTGGCGCGCGTGGTGACGCAGGCAATGGCCATAAACAAATCCTTTTGTTTTTGTTATTAAACCTTTTTTAAATAAGTGTAGCAGCAATGAATTATTTGGACTGTCTGTACAAAATTTAGTTGCCTATTGGCCAATTTCTGATAAAAGGTGCTCCATGTTTTCAGCCGCATTCTGTCGTGGCGAATTTCCCGCAAACTTGCATCCTGAGGTGGAATCTCAATCACGTCTTCTGAAGGCGTAGATCACTATAATTGTCGGCGTCTTCACACGGCTTACATCATTTAGGGTTAATGTCACTTTATCCCCTGATACGGGGAGTTCCTGGCCGTCGCTGGCCTGTATGAGGTTTAGGTTAGGTTTAAAATGAGTCTACTAGATAACATCTTGATTATTTTGTTGTTAATCGGCATGAGTTGTTTCTTCTCCATGTCGGAGATCGCCTTGGCTGCGGCGCGTAAGATCCGCCTGCGTCAGCTGGCCGACGAGGGAGACCTGCGTGCGGAAAGGGTGTTGCATCTGCAGGCTCACCCCGGCAGCTTCTTTACCGTGGTACAGATAGGGTTGAACGCGGTCGCTATCATGGGTGGTATCGTCGGTGAGTCGGCCTTCACCCCCTACATTAAGGCGGGTCTGCACTCCTGGCTGGCCGATCCCTGGCTCAGCCAGCTGAGCTTCATCTTGTCTTTCATCATAGTCACCAGCCTGTTTATCCTGATCGCCGACCTGATGCCGAAGCGAGTGGCTATGGCGATGCCTGAGCGGGTGGCTCTGGTGCTGGTGGAGCCGATGATCTTCTGTATCCGCCTGCTGACGCCGCTGGTATGGATTTTCAACGGCCTGGCTAATGCCATCTTTCGCCTGCTGCAGATCCCAACGGCGCGCAACGACCAGGTAACCTCGGACGATATCTATGCGGTGATGGATGCCGGCGCCGAAGCGGGGGTGCTGGACAAGGATGAGCAGCAGATGATCGAGAATGTGTTCGAGATGCAGACCGTGCCGGTAACGGCGGCCATGACGGCGCGCGAGAGCCTGGTCTATTTCCTGCTGCAGGATGATGAAGAGGTGATTAAGCGTAAGATCGCCGAAGATCCCCATACCAAGTTTTTGGTGTGTGACGGCCAGCTGGACACTATTAAGGGAGTCGTCGATGCCAAAGAACTGCTGATTAGGGTGATAAATGGTCAGAGCATCACCCTCAAGGACAGCTCATTGGTGCATAACTGCCTGATCATTCCTGACAGCCTTAGCCTGTCGGAATCGATGGAATATTTTAAGAATCACAGGGCCGATTTTGCCGTGGTGATGAACGAGTATGCCCTGGTGGTTGGTATCGTGACGACCAACGATTTGCAGAGCGCCGTGATGGGGGCCTGGTCACTCCATGAGAGCGAGGAGCAGATCATCGCCCGGGACAAAGATTCCTGGTTGGTGGATGGCGTGACACCCATTACCGATGTGATGCGCGCCTTCGGTATCGAGGCCTTTCCCCAGAGTCAGAATTACGAAACTATCGCTGGCTTCATGATGTTTATGCTGCGCAAGATCCCCAAGCGCACCGACTTTGTCAATTTCGGTGGTTATAAGTTTGAGGTGGTCGATATCGATGCCTACAAGGTGGATCAGCTACTGGTGACGCGCATCCCCGTCGAGGCTACGCTGCCATTGACCACGGGCGTAGAGCTTTAAATGCTCTTGCTTAAGGGCTGAATTGCCCCAGAGGCGGAGGCGTGTCGATCACCTGTGAGAAGGTCTCATAGTCGCTGTTATTTTGTTTGCTGCGATACATGGCGATATCGGCATGCTTCATCAGGGTCTTCCTGTCGTCGCCATCTTGGGGATAGAGTGCCATGCCTATGCTGATGCCGACGGCCAGCAGGTGGCCCTCGCAGTGAATATCTTCAATCACCGCCTTCTGGATCTGTGCTGCCAGACGCTGCGCCTGGCCGAGTTCGCTCTTGGGGAGGAGCACGGCAAATTCATCACCTCCTAATCGCGCGGGTAAGGCCTGAGGGGGCATGATACGCTCGATGCGATAGGCGATGATCTCCAGCACCTTGTCACCGGCATCATGACCCAGGTTGTCGTTGATCATCTTGAAATCATTGAGATCCATCATGATAAAGGTAAAGGATGAACCATTTTCTTTAATCAGGCGCTCCATGGTTTCATACAGCATGTGGCGATTGGGCAGATCGGTCAAAGAGTCGTGATAGGCCTGGTAATGTTTATCCTCCAGTGTGTCTTGCAGTTTGACTATGGTCTTCTTGCTCATCTTCACAACCAGCCAGACGAAGGCGCCGCCGGCGGAAAACACCAGGGAGACCACGGTTTCCAGAGGGCCGATTTCGCGGTTCAGCAGCATCCACAGAAAACCCAGATAGCCGAAAATAAACAGACCTATCATGCACAGCAACAGATACCAGCCCTGACTCTGTGGCGGTTTTAGCTGACAGATCTGATAGGTAGGAGTGAGCGATGCGAGTAGTCCCATCAAACCGATCAGTACGATAAAAATGGCAAAGGCGGTCATGTCTTCCCCTTGTACTGCATATTGGCGTTGAGGCGTCATTCCATGGCATGGACGTGCCATCTTTTGGGGAAAAGGCTACGTCCGGCTCGCCAACTGCTTGAGAGTCATATGGCTGATATATCGGTCTTAAGTATAGGCTAAGTTGGCTGTAAGCATGACGAGCGCCGCCGTTATCTCATCGAAAGTACATTAACGAGTCTGCCTTAGCAGCTGTAGATGGTGTTCCAGCAGCGGGCGTAACTTACCTTCCTTGTTGAGCCTGTCGACCTTGGTATCGAACAACTGCTTAATGGTCTCCTTGTGAGGCGAGTTTTTAGAGATCAGCATGTAGAAGGGTTCAGGCTGGATATCGGGGACAGATATACCGGCGAGTTGGGTGTAAAAGTCATCCATCTTATTGATGGCTAAGGTGCCGCTAAGGGTCTCTTTGCGGGCGAGAAAGAACTGACAGCGCTTCTTGGTGAGCATCTCGGGCAGATGAGCCAGGTTACGGATTTGAAACATGTGAAAGTCTGGCTTGAGGCCAAAGTTTTCATAGTTGAAGTTTCTAATGCCGCACACGCTGCCATAGTCTTTAAGCTGCTCGAGATGCTTTACCTGTACCCCCTTGGGGAAGTCCGTCTTTAGGTAGTAGTAGCTGGGTGTGAGGAAATAGTAAGGGCTGGAGATCAGATAGTCCCGGCGTCGCTCACCGTTGAGTGAGGCGCTCATCGCCGCATCGACCGTGCCTTGTTTGACCTCCTTCAGGCAGCGATTCCAGGGGAGGGCGACCACCTTGTGGCTTAACTCGCTCTGGTCGAAGGCCAGTTTGAGTAGGTCAATATCATAGCCTATGGTGCGGGGCTCTACGCTCTGGTTGCGATCGAAATAGTTGAAGGGGGGGAATTCGGTATTTTCGACACATATGGTGATAGAGGCCGTGGCCATGGCGGGAAGCGCCGAGCATAACAAGGCGAGGCCACAGCATAAGTGGGTGACCCAGAGTCTCCATGACACCATAGCTAACCTCTTGATAATTAGTAGATGAAATCAGTATAGCAGAGGTCTGCACTCTGCCACTTTTTTACTACTTGACCTCATTGAGTTCTTTGACGAAGGCGGCAATCACAGGCTCATCTTCGCGGCTCTTCTTACTGCAACAACCAAGCTCAAAGGGGGGGATCGCCACAGGTGAGGCCAGCTGCTGGATTCTGTCTTTCACCGGACTGTTTTGAATCACCACCTCAGGGGTAATGCTTACCCCACAGCCCAGCGCCACCATGGAGGCGATCGCCTCCTGCCCTGAGACCTGGGCATAGACATTGGCATTGAGCCCCAGTTGCTTGAACCAGTTCTCGATTCTCAGCCGTCCCGGGCCATGTTCCGGCAAGATGAAAGGCAGGCGATCCCAGGGGATGTAGGGCTCGGCCAGCAGCTCCTGCACGGCGCACTTGAAGGTGGGGGCGATGATCACCAGGGGCACATTATCTATCTTGATGAAGTGCAAGGATTCCGGCAGGGATTCGGGCTTGGCGGCGATACTGATGTCGGCGCGGTTCTGCCGCACCATCTCCACCGCATTAGCGGCGTCTCCCGTGGTCAGCGCGATCTCCACCATGGGATGTTCGTTGCGAAAGCGATCCAGCAGTGCCGGCAGGTGACTGTAGGCGGCGGTGACCGAGCAGTAGATGTTGAGGCGGCCGCGCAGCAGATCTTGTTTGGGATCCAGCCTGTGTTTCAGCTTGCTCCAGTTATCTAGGGTCTGCTCGGCAAAGTGGCGATACTCGATGCCGGCATTGGTGAGGGTCACGCTGCGATTATCGCGCTCGAACAACTTGGCGCCCACCTCTTCTTCTAGGCGCTGCATGGCACGGCTCAGGGTGGAGGGGCTGACATGCATCTGCTGCGCGGTACGGGCGAAATGCAGGCTGTTGCTCAGGTGCAGATAAAGTTTGATGGTACGAATATCCAAGATCCCGCCTCGTGTTATCGTCTAGTTGTTGAGCTAAATATTGCATTTTATGCAACGTGATGTTTCGAATATATCATTTTAAGCAATGGAATACATGGGCTATAGTTGATTGCAATCACAGCTTGGCCAAGGCGGTTGAGCCCATATTCAACGGTTTCGTTTTAAAGGTAGGGAATCTGATGGCTAATTACTTTAACTCTCTGAATTTACGCCAACAATTAGAGCAGCTTGGCCAGTGTCGTTTTATGGACCGCAGCGAATTTAGTCAAGGCTGTGACTATATCAAGGGCTGGAATATCGTCATCCTGGGCTGTGGTGCCCAAGGTCTTAACCAGGGCCTCAACATGCGCGATTCGGGCCTGAATATCTCCTTCGCTTTGCGTGAGCAGGCGATTGCCGAGAAACGTGCCTCCTACCAGAAAGCGACCGGCAACGGTTTCCGCGTGGGTACCTTCGAAGAGCTGATCCCGGAGGCGGATCTGGTGCTTAACCTGACTCCAGACAAGCAGCACACGGACGCCGTGAATGCGGTGATGCCGTTGATGAAGCAGGGCGCGGTACTCTCATACTCTCACGGCTTCAACATAGTGGAAGAGGGCATGCAGGTGCGTCCAGACATCACTGTCATCATGGTGGCACCTAAGTGTCCAGGCACCGAGGTACGTGAAGAGTACAAGCGTGGTTTCGGTGTACCGACTCTGATCGCCGTACACCCTGAGAACGATCCTAAGGGCGATGGCCTGGAAGTGGCCAAGGCCTATGCCAGCGCAACTGGTGGCGATCGCGCCGGCGTACTGCACTCTTCTTTCATCGCCGAGGTGAAGTCAGACTTAATGGGTGAGCAGACCATCTTGTGTGGCATGCTGCAGACCGGTGCCATCCTGGGTTATGAGAAGATGGTTGCCGATGGTGTCGAGCCTGGCTATGCCGCCAAGCTTATCCAGCAAGGTTGGGAGACCACTACAGAGGCGCTCAAGCATGGTGGTATTACCCACATGATGGATCGCCTCTCTAATCCCGCCAAGATCGCCGCATTCGAGATGGCCGAAGAGCTCAAGGTCATTCTGCAGCCGCTGTTTGAGAAGCACATGGATGACATCATCAGTGGTGAGTTTTCCAAGACCATGATGGAAGACTGGGCCAACGACGATGCCAACTTGCTGAAATGGCGCGCCGAGACCAACGAGACAGGTTTCGAGAATGCTCCCGAGTGCAGCGAGCAGATCGACGAGCAGACCTACTTCGATAAGGGGATCTTCCTGGTCGCCATGATTAAGGCGGGTGTAGAGCTGGCCTTCGATACCATGGTATCGGCCGGTATCGTCGAGGAGTCGGCCTATTATGAGTCGCTGCACGAGACACCGCTGATCGCCAACACCATCGCCCGTAAGCGTCTATACGAGATGAACGTGGTGATCTCAGATACCGCCGAATATGGCTGTTACCTGTTTAACCATGCCGCCGTGCCATTGCTGCGTGACTATGTCAATCAGATGTCTTCCGAGTACCTGGGTGGCGGTCTGAAAGACGCTGGCAACGGTGTCGATAACCTACGTCTGATCGAGGTGAATGATGCTATTCGTCACACCGCGGTAGAGTACATAGGTGCCGAGCTTCGCGGTTACATGACCGAGATGAAGCGCATCGTAGAAGAAGCTTAATTATCAATATATTAATCCACGATTTTTTAGTGGTTGGGCCGAGTTTACTCAGTTTCGAAACAGAAGAATTGAGTCGGCCCAAGAGTCAAACCCAAGAGTCACATGAGTAGGGAAAAATCTGGTCTTGATTGGCTTGCTAGCGCGGCCCAAGACGCCTGTGAAAGGGCTTTTAACAGATAGTTGCAGGTTTTGGTTGTGTTATTCGTTGGCTTTGTGGTATTGATTAAAAGGTCGACTAAATTGAGTCGGCCGAGATACAGAATTTAAGCAAACAGAGATTAGGAAATACAGATACACCATGTTTAACCAAGCTGCCCTCCTCATTATTGAGATTATTACCGTAGTGATTATTCAATCACAGCGGGGGCATCGCATGGCGCGTCGACACACCTAATCAGGTCAAGATTGCAACAAGAACCCCCGCTCCGAAAGGACCGGGGGTTTTTTGTTTTTAGCACTCATGACTTGCTTAACCCAGAAAAACACTTAAATACGCAGGATAGGGCAGATGGAACAAGGGCAGAAGATCAGAGGCGCAGACGCCGTCATCAAGGCATTGGCCGCGCACGGCGTGACCACGGTATTTGGCTATCCAGGTGGGGCCATTATGCCCATCTACGATGCCCTGGTTGGCGCCCCGGTTGAACATCTGCTCAGTCGTCATGAACAAGGCGCCGCCTTCGCCGCCGTGGGCTATGCCAGAGCCAGCGGCAAGACGGGGGTCTGTTTCGCCACTTCGGGCCCAGGTGCCACAAACCTGGTGACCGCCCTGGCCGATGCCCTGCTCGATTCCGTGCCTTTGGTGGCCATCACGGGTCAGGTCTCTACCGCAGTTATCGGCACAGATGCGTTTCAGGAGATCGACGTGCTCGGCATGTCGCTTTCCTGCACCAAGCACAGCTTCATGGTGACAGATGTCGATGAGTTAGTGCCGACCCTGTACCGCGCCTTCGAAATTGCCGCCTCTGGCCGCCCCGGTCCTGTGCTGGTGGACATTCCCAAAGATATCCAGATCGCCCAGCTGGACTACAAGGCGCCGCTGCAGGCGATACAGCCCGAACCCGAAGTTGAATCTAGCCAACTTGATGCCGCCAGGACGCTAATCGCTCAGGCTCAGCGCCCCATGCTCTACGTGGGCGGCGGCGTCGGCATGGCGGGTGCGGTCGAGCAGCTGAGAGGCTTTATCGACAAGACAGGCATGCCTTCGGTGGCGACCCTCAAGGGGCTGGGCAGCATAGCCCATGATCATCCTGGCTATCTGGGCATGCTGGGCATGCACGGCGGTAAGGCGGCCAACCTGGCGGTGCAGGAGTGCGATCTGCTGCTGGTGGTCGGTGCCCGTTTCGACGACAGAGTCACCGGCCGTTTAGCCAGTTTCGCCGAACATGCCAAGGTGGTGCACTTGGATATCGATATCGCCGAGCTGGGTAAGCTAAGGCGCCCGGATGTGGCCATGGCCGGAGACCTACGTCAGATCCTTCCCGCACTGGCGCAGCCGCTCAATATCGCTCCCTGGCTGGCCGAGATCGCCGCACTGAAGGCGCAACATGCCTGGTGCTACGACAGGCCTGGCGAGCTTATCTTCGCGCCCAAGTTGCTCAATCGTCTGGCGGCCAAGCTGCCCGAGGATAGCGTAGTGGCCTGTGATGTCGGCCAGCATCAGATGTGGGTCGCCCAGCACATGTGGTTTAGACGCCCGGAAGATCATCTTTCCAGTGCAGGCCTGGGTACCATGGGGTTCGGACTGCCGGCGGCCATAGGTGCCAAGGTCGCCAGACCTGACGCCTGTGTGGTGGCCGTCTCAGGCGACGGTTCCTTCATGATGAATGTGCAGGAGCTGACCACCATCAAGCGACGTCAGATCTCGCTCAAGATACTGCTGATCGACAACCAGAAGCTGGGGATGGTCAAGCAGTGGCAACAACTGTTTTTCGAAGAGCGTTTCAGCGAGACAGATCTTTCCGACAACCCGGACTTTGTCACCATGGCCTCGGCCTTCGACATCCCCGGACGCACCATCACCCAGGCGGGTGAGGTGGAGTCGGCGCTCGACGAGCTGCTAAATGCAAAGGGCCCCTTCTTACTGCACGTAAGAATTGATGAGGCCCACAACGTATGGCCTTTGGTGCCGCCCGGCGCCAGTAACCGTGACATGATGGATGAGATGGAGAAGCAGACATGATCTATAACCTAGCCTTAACCTTAGCCCAGCAACCCGAGGTGGTAGAACGTGTCCTGCGAGTCACACGTCACCGTGGATTTAGAGTCACCGAGATGGATATGCATCTGGGTGACAACGGTACCACCCGACTCGGTTTGGTGGTCGAGAGCGATCGCGCGCTCGAACTCCTGAGTCATCAGCTAAGCAAATTGATCGATGTCACCGCATGCGAGGTCTTAGCGCCTCAACAAACGGCGACAAGATACCCCCAACACGCAAGCGCCTAAACGCGAAACAGACAGGTGAGAGAAGATGGCCGCAAAAACAGCAGAATGGATTTGGTTTAATGGAGAGATCATGCCTTGGGGAGATGCCAAGGTACACGTGATGTCGCATGCCTTGCATTACGGCACCTCGGTGTTCGAGGGCATCCGCGTCTACGACACGCCACAGGGACCGGCGGGATTTCGCCTAACCGATCATGTACAGCGCCTGTATGACTCGGCCAAGATCTATCGCATGCCTGTTCCCTATCGTTTCGAGCAGACCATGCAGGCCTGCCGCGACATAGTCAAAAGCAATCAACTCGACAGCGCCTATATTCGCCCCTTGGTGTTTTTTGGTGATGTGGGCATGGGAATCACCCCGCCTAAGGATGCCGAGTGCGATCTCATGGTCGCCGCCTTTCCTTGGGGCGCATATCTGGGCGAGGGCAGCATGGAGCGCGGCGTCGATGTGTCCGTGACCTCCTGGAATCGTCTGGCGCCGAACACGATTCCAACCGGCGCCAAGGCGGGCGGTAATTATCTCTCCTCTTTGCAGATCTCCACCGAGGCCAAGCGCAACGGCTTCGACGAGGGGATCGCCCTAGACGTCAACGGCCTGGTGAGCGAAGGCGCCGGTGCCAACCTGTTTGTGGTGAAGAAGAACAAGCTTTACACCCCGCCTGCCACGGCCGCCATCTTGCTGGGGATCACTCGCGATACCATCATCACCCTGGCGAGAGATAAAGGTTATGAGGTGGTCGAAGAGCCTATGTCGCGGGAATTTCTCTATCTGGCGGATGAGATCTTCATGACGGGAACCGCCGCCGAAATAGTGCCGGTGCGCAGCGTCGATCGTATCGAGGTGGGGGCTGGTGGTCGAGGCCCGGTGACGGCGGCGCTACAGGCGAGCTTCTTCGGCCTGTTTAATGGTGAGACCCAGGATAAGTGGGGCTGGTTAGAGCCGCTTTAAGGCGCAAACCACAGCATATAAGATAAGATTAAAGCCCCGGCCGCCAATTGGCCGCTGGGGCAATATTTCAGCTCAGGTGGCCTGGCCGCCAAACGCAAAATAAGGAAAGTGTCATGGCAAAACTACGTTCAGCTACCAGTACCCAAGGGCGCAACATGGCCGGAGCCCGCGCCCTCTGGCGGGCGACCGGGGTAAAAGACAGCGATTTTGGTAAGCCGATTGTCGCCATTGCCAACTCTTTCACCCAGTTTGTGCCGGGTCACGTGCACCTTAAGGACATGGGGGCCCTGGTGGCGAGCGCCATCGAAGAGGCGGGTGGCATCGCCAAAGAATTTAACACCATAGCCGTGGACGATGGTATCGCCATGGGCCACGGTGGCATGCTCTACTCCCTGCCATCGCGAGAGCTGATTGCCGACAGCGTCGAGTACATGGTGAACGCCCACTGCGCCGATGCCCTGGTGTGTATCTCTAACTGTGACAAGATCACCCCCGGCATGTTGATGGCGGCGCTTAGGCTCAACATCCCAGTGGTGTTTGTCTCGGGCGGCCCCATGGAGGCGGGTAAGACCAAGCTGTCGGATAAGCTGATCAAGCTCGACCTGGTGGACGCTATGGTGGCGGCGGCCGACGATCGCGTCTCGGATGAAGACAGCGAGAAGATAGAGCGCAGTGCCTGCCCGACTTGTGGTTCCTGCTCGGGGATGTTTACCGCCAACTCGATGAACTGTCTGACCGAGGCCCTTGGTCTGTCGTTGCCGGGTAATGGTTCGATGTTAGCGACCCACAGCGATCGCCGTGAACTCTTCCTAGAGGCGGGGCGCCGGGTGATGGCGCTGGCTAACCGCTATTATCGCGATGACGATGAGTCGGCATTGCCGCGCAATATCGCCAGCTTCAAGGCGTTCGAGAATGCCATGGCGCTCGATATCGCCATGGGCGGTTCTTCCAATACCGTGTTACACCTGCTGGCGGCGGCGCAGGAGGCCAAGGTGGATTTCACCATGGCCGACATAGATCGCCTGTCGCGTCAGGTGCCGCACCTGTGTAAGGTGGCGCCGTCGACCCCTAAATATCATATGGAAGATGTGCATCGCGCCGGTGGCGTGATGGGCATCCTGGGTGAGCTGGACAGAGCTGGGCTGTTACACACGGACGTCAGCCATGTGGCGGGCGAGAACCTCAAGGCGGTGCTGGCCAAATATGATATCGCCCAGAGCCAGGATGAGGCGGTGCAGCAGTTTTTTGCGGCGGGTCCTGCGGGTATTCCGACCACAAAAGCCTTTAGCCAAAGTTGCCGCTGGCCGAGCCTGGATGTCGACCGTCAAGCGGGTTGTATCCGCACCCGTGAGTTTGCCTTCAGCCAGGAGGGCGGTCTGGCCGTGCTCTCCGGCAATATCGCCGTCGATGGTTGTATCGTCAAGACGGCTGGGGTCGATGAGGCCAACCATACCTTCGTCGGTCATGCCAGGGTGTATGAGAGCCAGGACGATGCCGTGGCCGGTATCTTAGGCGGTGAGGTGGTTGCCGGGGATGTGGTGGTGATCCGCTACGAAGGCCCTAAGGGCGGTCCAGGCATGCAGGAGATGCTTTACCCCACTAGTTACCTCAAATCTAAGGGGCTGGGCACCTCTTGTGCGCTTATCACCGACGGACGCTTCTCCGGTGGCACCTCGGGTTTGTCTATCGGTCATGTGTCACCCGAGGCGGCGGCCGGTGGCACCATAGCCCTGGTGGAGACGGGTGATCGCATCGAGATCGATATCCCTGCACGCTCTATCACCCTAGCGGTGAGCGACGAGGTGCTCGAGACGCGCCGCCAGGCCATGCAGGCCCGTGGCAAGCAGGCCTGGAAGCCGGTCAACCGTGAGCGCGCCGTCTCCATGGCCCTCAAGGCCTATGCCATGCTCGCCACCAGTGCCGACAAGGGCGCGGTGCGCGATACCAGTAAGCTGGAGGATTAATATGTTGGCCCTAGCCTCTCAGTCACAGCTGGATCTCGCGCACTATTATCTGCAGAAGATCTTGCTGTCGTCCGTCTATGATGTCGCCAAGGTGACGCCGCTCTCCAGCCTTAATAAGCTGTCGGCGCGCCTCGGGTGTCAGGTATTTCTCAAGCGTGAAGATATGCAGCCGGTGCACTCCTTTAAGCTGCGCGGCGCCTATAACCGTATCGCCGAGCTGAGTCAGGAGGAGTGTCAGCGCGGTGTGGTGTGCGCCTCGGCGGGCAACCATGCCCAGGGGGTCGCCATGTCGGCCTCGGCGCGAGGAGTCAGCGCGGTGATCGTCATGCCTCAGACCACGCCGGATATCAAGGTGGATGCCGTGCGTCGTCTCGGCGGTACCGTGGTGCTGCATGGTCAGTCCTTCGACATGGCCAACGAGCATGCTCAGCAACTCGCCCGCGATGAGGGGCGCATCTATGTGGCGCCGTTCGATGACGAGGCGGTGATCGCCGGGCAAGGCACGGTCGCCCAGGAGATGCTGCAACAGCAGCGGGATCTCGAGGTGGTGTTTGTGCCCGTGGGCGGTGGCGGCCTAATTGCCGGGATCGCGGCCTACTATAAGGCGGTGATGCCCCAGGTAAAGATTATCGGGGTAGAGCCGGAAGACTCGGCCTGCCTCAAGGCGGCGCTGGAGGCCGACGAGCGGGTGGTGCTGCCACTGGTGGGCCTGTTTGCCGATGGCGTGGCGGTGAAGCAGATTGGCGCCGAGCCCTTCAGGCTGGCTCGCGAGTATGTGGATCAGGTGGTGACTGTCTCTTCGGACGAGATCTGCGCCGCGGTGAAGGATATCTTCGAAGACACCCGTGCCATCGCCGAGCCTGCGGGGGCGCTTTCTCTGGCTGGACTGAAGAAATATATTGGCGATGAGGGCAAGGGGCAGAAGGTCGCGGCGATTCTCAGTGGTGCCAATGTCAACTTCCATAGCCTGCGTTATGTGTCCGAGCGCTGTGAATTGGGTGAGCAGAAGGAGGCGATTCTGGCGGTCAAGGTGCCGGAGCGTCCGGGGATCTTCCTGCGCTTCTGTGAGCTGCTGGAAAAGCGCGCCATGACAGAGTTTAACTACCGCTTCTCCAGTCGTGAGAAGGCGGTGGTGTTTGCCGGCATTCGCCTATCTCACGGTCAGGCGGAGTTAGATGAAATCGTCGCCAGGCTCGAAGGCGATGGCTTCGAGGTGCAGGATCTGTCTCACGACGAGACAGCCAAGCTGCACGTACGTTACATGGTCGGCGGCTTGCCGCCCGAGCCGCTGCAAGAGCGACTGTTCAGCTTCGAGTTTCCCGAGCATCCGGGCGCCCTGTTTAAGTTTCTCACCACCTTGCGCAGCAAGTGGAACATCAGCCTGTTTCATTATCGCAATCATGGTGCGGCCTATGGCCGGGTGCTGGCCGGTTTCGAGGTGCCTGAGAGCGATAGCGTCGCCTTTCAGCAGTTTCTTACCGAGCTGGGTTTCGTCTATCAGGAAGAGACTCAGAGCCCGGCCTATAAGCTGTTTCTGGATAATCGCGAATAATCGTTTTTGCTTTCGCGAGCAGAGACAAACTTTAACGGTTAAAGGGCGCGATGGCGCCTTTTTTTATGTTATCTTGCAACAGAATCAAAGCAATAAGATGCCAGCCATGGCACGAAAATAACTGTTCATCCGTAGGGTGATGATGGGGCGTTTATCATCTCGTCATCAAAACAAAACGACAGTTAGCCTTAACCCTAACTTCTCAAGCTAAGGCTTGATAGAGGATATGAGATGTTAGCAGCACCCAAAGTTACCCCCTTTAATCCCCCGCGCCGAGTCTTGATGGGCCCGGGCCCGTCCGATGTTTATCCCGAGGTACTGGCGGCGCAGGCAAGACCGACCATAGGCCACCTTGACCCTTTGTTTGTCGGCATGATGGATGAGCTTAAATCGCTGATCCAATATGCGTTTCAGACTGAAAATGCCATGACGCTGGCGGTCTCTGCTCCTGGCAGTGCCGGCATGGAAACCTGTTTCGTTAATCTGGTCGAGCCGGGTGAGAAGGTGATCGTCTGCCGTAACGGCGTATTTGGCGAGCGTATGCGCCAGAATGTCGAGCGCGTCGGTGCCACCGCCATGGTGGTCGATAACGAGTGGGGCACGCCTGTGTCACTGAGCGATGTCGAGGCGGCGCTTAAGGCTCATCCCGATGCCAAGTTCTTGGCTTTTGTGCATGCCGAGACCTCGACCGGGGCGCTGTCGGATGCCAAGGGCTTGTGCCAGCTGGCCAAGGCTCACGGCTGTTTGTCTATCGTCGATGCGGTAACCTCCCTCGGCGGCGTGGAGCTAAGGGTCGACGAGTGGGGCATAGATGCCATCTATTCCGGCAGTCAGAAGTGTCTCTCCTGTGTGCCCGGCCTCTCGCCAGTTTCATTCTCGCCGGCGGCAGTAGAGAAGCTTAAGGCGCGTAAGACGCCGGTGCAGAGCTGGTTTTTAGATCAGAGCCTGGTCATGGGCTACTGGAGTGGCGATCAGGGCGCGGGCGGAAAACGCAGCTATCACCATACGGCGCCGGTCAATGCCCTGTATGCGCTGTATGAGTCGCTCCGCCTGCTCGCCGAAGAGGGGCTGGAGAATGCCTGGGCGCGTCATCAGTCTATGCATGGCTTGTTGCGTGATGGACTGGAAAGTCTAGGGCTTAAGTTTGTGGTCGAGGAATCTTCGCGCCTGCCGCAGCTCAACGCCGTCTATATCCCTGAGGGCGTCGACGATGGCGAGGTGCGTAAGCAGCTGCTTGAAAACTATAATCTTGAGATAGGTGCCGGACTGGGTGCCCTCGCCGGTAAGGCCTGGCGTATAGGCCTGATGGGCTTCGGGGCGCGACGCGAAAATGTCGCCCTCTGCCTAAGAGCGTTAGAGGAAGTGCTACGTTAAACCAACTGCAAATCTAAAAAAGGGGCTTAGGCCCCTTTTTTGTTGTTAGCGCCTCCCTGTTTAGAGGGAAATCCTTCGATTTAGTCTATCGTGGTGCCATAAGCGATGAGCGCCAGGGTCGCTAGTATGGTCACCGAGGAGAATATGGTGCCCAGTATGGCAAAGATCTTCTTGCGTTGTTTCTGAACCAGGCCGCCAATCCCCAGTCCCAAGCCTACCAAGGCCAGGCCGATAAAGGCAAAGATCAGCATACCGACGATGATCGCCTCGGGAGAGGTTTCATCTATGCCACCGGGCGTGGTCGCCTCTAGGACGCCGGCAATGGTGACCAGCGCGAAGATGAGCAGAGTCGAGAGAATACTCAGAATGAAGGCGGCGATACCAAGGCCCGAGTGTTTTAACGCTGGTGCGGTTGGTGTGCTCGGCGCCTGCATAGCGGGCTGAATGTTTGCTTGGCTATGTAGCTGAGAGTTTGGCTGAGATTCTGACTGAGAGTTTGATTGAGTGAGTGCTGAGGCGGTTTCTGGTGACGGCTCAGACGCCGCGCCCTTGTCGATGGATGCTGTGTCCATGAACGATTCCTTTCGTTGAAGAGTGTCACTCAAAGCATACCTAAGTCTCTCCCGGCTGTCTTTAAAAATTTTGTCGATAAAGGTGAGGTAAAAACTTGTCTAACCTCATAATAATATTGCCTTTGTTTTGTCTGATTCAGGGGCTGTTTTCCCTTGATGATGAGGGCATATTTTGTGCCCGAATATTGCCTTGAAATAGGCTTTTTCACCTTGTTTTGATCTGGATTAATTCGGCTGTAGATAGTGCCTTGCCAGCAGTAAAAATTGGGACTAAGGGGCTAAAATTAGATCAGGGAGCCCAGAGGGCTTGCGCTTTGGGTTGTTCGTAAATCCTCTGAATCTTGCCTTAGGGAGATTCAGCCAACAAAGGAGCTTGTTATGCGATCTTTCTTCCCCTCCATCTTTCATAAAGATGATCCGCGAACCGCTCTGCATTCGCGGCTAGACAATGTATTCGATGATTTTGCTAAAGACTGGTTAACCACTTGGCCCAACACCCGCGCCGAGATGGGTGTCATGCCTGCCATAGATGTCAAAGAATGTGCCGAATATGTCGAAATCAAGGCCGAATTGCCCGATATGGAAGAGAAGGATATTGACGTCGACATCCGCGGTAATTACCTCACCATCAGCGGTGAGAAGCGTCATGAGCAGGAGAAAGATGAGAAAGGCTATCACCTGAGAGAGCGCTCATTCGGCTCGTTCCAGCGGCAGATCCCTTTAGGTTTCAATATCGACGCCGACCAGATCACTGCCAAGTACAAGAAGGGCGTGCTCGCCATTCATGTGCCAAAACCTGCCGAGTTGCAGCAAGTTGCTAAGAAGGTGAAAGTCGATTTCCACGAATAACAGCTTTGATTAACCAATAGCAAATCAATCGATTGAGTAAAGGCGCCTAATTGGGCGCCTTTTTATGTCATTGATTCTGTGCTGCTAATGCGAGCTTGGGCAGATTGACTAACTCACGCCACCAGGCAACACTCTCTGGCGTGTTGTGAATGTCGAGTATCTGTCCCACGACTGGGGTGACGAGCGGCGTATCGGCATCGGCGGCCAGGGTGGCGATTCGCTCAAGGGGCTCATACCAGCTGTGAAAGGCCAGGTCGAAGGTACCATTGTGGATCGGCATCATCTGACGCCCACCCAGATCCAGGTGCGCCTGCAGGCTCTGCTCCGGGGTCATATGAATGCTGGGCCAGTCTTTATCATAGGCTCCTGTCTCTATCATGGTGAGATCGAAGGGGCCGAACCGCTCGCCTATGGCCTTAAAGCCGTCGAAATAGCCCGAGTCGCCGCTGAAAAACAGCTTACTCTTGTCAGATTGAATGACGTAGCTGGCCCAGAGTGTCTGGTTCTTGTCGAGCAGCCCCCGGCCGGAAAAGTGTTGGGTAGGGGTCGCCGTGATATAGATATCATCGAGGGTTACGCTCTGCCACCAGTCCAGCGATTGCACCTTATCTCTGGTCACGCCCCAACGAAAGAGGTGTTGCTCGACGCCTAGGGGCACGATGAAACGCCTTACCTTGTGGTGGAGCTGCTTGATGCTGGCCTCGTCCAGATGATCGTAATGATCGTGGCTGATCAGCACACCGTCGATCTCGGGCAAGTCAGTTAGGCTGATGGGCGGTTGATGAAAGCGTTTGGGGCCAATAAAGCTGAAGGGGGAGGCCCGGTTGCTAAAAACGGGATCGATCAGCCAGGTTTGACCCGATATCTTGAGTAAGATGCTCGAATGGCCCAGGCGGATCACGCTGTCCTGGGTGTCAGGGAGTGTGCTCAGACGCTCGCGGGTCAGGGACATCAAGGGGATTGCCTTCGAGGGACTGGCATCGACTCGCGTCTCGGTCAGGTAACGCATCAGGATGGTGCCCATACCGCTGTTCTCGGTGAAGTTGGCGGCGGTATTTTGGTAGCCTCCATCTGGCTTATGGTGTGCGGCGGGGTCTCTGCTACTTTGCGCAGTCTTGGTGTCAGTGGCCAAATCTGCTGGCGCCGCAGAGGAGTTGATTAGGTTAGATGTCAGCATGCCGCCTCCGAGTATGATGCCAAGTGAAATGAGATATTTGCGTTTCATTGCAGTTACCATATGTAAACTAGTCAGTGTAGTTTACATAATCTTGGTTTAAAAAGTAAACTAATAAGTGTAAAATAATTTAAGTTCGCCAAGGTAAACCTAATAAGTTATTTAAAATGAAAGAGAAAAAATTAACTCGCTCGGAGCTGAAACGTGCGGCCATCGTAGAGGCAGCCAGTGTAGAGTTTCAAAACAAGGGATTTAGCCTGGCGAGTATGGATGACATTGCCAAACGTGCCGATGTGTCCAAGCGTACCGTTTATAACCACTTCCCCAGTAAAGAGGCGTTGTTTAGTGCCATCATGCTAGAGATGATGGAGATGCTGTGCGCCTTCGAATCTTTGCCCTTCGACGAAAATAAGAGCCTGAGCTCGCAATTGACCCAGTTGGTACAACATGAGATTAAGCTTTTAAGCAATAAAGGTTTTATCGATACGGCCAGGGTGATCATTGCCGAGGCGATCCACAAGCCTGAGCTGATCCAAGATGCCATGTCGGAGTTCAGCAAGCAGGAGTCACCCCTGGCAAACTGGTTTAATCAGGCGATCGACGCCGGTGTGTTAAAGGCCAAGGATAGCGAGACTCTAGTGGTTCAGTTTACGGCCGTGATCAAGGCTTACTGCTTCTGGCCTCAGTTGATCCAGGGGGAGCCGCTGCCGAGCCAGGCCAAGCTCGATGAGATCACCCAAACCGTGGTCGAGATGATCATCAAGCAATATACCTAAAGCCACTTGGCTAGCCTCTATCCTAGGCGGTTAACAGCTGCAATATGATGGCAAGGATTAGCACTGGGCAGACATACTTAACGTACACAGGCCAGATGCGCCAGAAAAAACCGTCGAGGTTGGCGCCCTCCTGGGCGGCGATTGAGTTTAGCAAACTATTTCTGTGCCATACCCAGCCGGTATACAGGGCGATACCCAGGGCGATAAAGGGCTGAGCACGCTCTGTAGTCAGGGTGATCACTAAGCCAAACAAGGCGTCGAAGTTAAATACCATAATGGTCGCCAGCAGGGCGATTGCACCGCCCACTAGATAGGTGGCGCTGTGGCGCGGAATCTTGGTCTTCTCCACCATATAGCTGGTGGGCACTTCGACGATGGAGATCGCCGATGTCAGCCCGGCTATGGTCATCAGGATAAAGAAGACGATGGCGATCGACTGCCCCGCGAGGCCGCCCAAACTATCAAACAGAGCCGGTAACACGGTGAAGACCAAGGTATCGGCGTTGAGCAGGCTGCCATCTTCGGCGAATATCGCGACGCCGTTATGCTGCGCCACATACATGGCGGGAATGATCATCAAGGCGGCCAGGAAGGCGACACTGGTGTCGGTGAGTGTCACATAGGCGGTCAGCCTGGCGACATTTTCCTTCTGATTCAAATAGGCGCCATAGACCATCATGGCGCCCGTCCCCACTGTGAGCGAGAAGAAGGTCTGCCCCAAGGCGCCGATTAGCACCTGCGGCTCCCAGATCCGGTCGAAATCCGGTATCAGCAGCGCGCTTAATCCTTGGTCCGCTCCGGGCTGAGTCAGAATATAGCCCACCCCCAATATCAAGATCCCCAGCAGTAGCGGCATGAGTCGTTTGGACCAAGCCTCGATCCCCTGCTGCACGCCTTGGCGGATCACTAAGATCACCATGAGGATAAAGATTAAGGTGAAGAGTAAATTGCGCTCCAGCGAGAAGCTCGTTAGCCAGTGGGCAAACTCTTCTGCTCCCAACATCTCGGCCAATGGGGCCAGGGTGAAGCTGACAAACCAGCCCGATAATATGCTGTAGAAGGTGCAGATGAGGGTAGCGGTAAGGATAGAGGCGAAGCCAATCGTCTTACCCAGCTTACGAGTCAGGGCGTTGCTGCCAAGTTTGGCCATGGCGTCTGCTGGGTTGGTTTGGCCATGGCGGCCAATCATGAGTTCGGCCACCAACATGGGGTAGCCCAGTAAGAAAATCAGCACCAGATACACTAAGAGGAAGGCGCCGCCACCATGGGTTGCCGCCTGGGTGGGGAACCCCCAGATATTACCGACGCCAACGGCCGATCCTGCTGCCGCCATGATAAAGCCTATACGTGAGCTGAAATGCCCTACATCTTTTGTGCTCATTTATTTCTTACCCAGGTGCTAAAGAGGGCGCATCATAGTGCTTTATTTTAGTCGGTCAAGGGTGAGAAATAGCGTCTTTACAGGTTTTTGCTTTATTATTTTGTCTCAAAATTGCCTTTTTATGATGAAAAATTTCGCCAAAAGGCTTTTGGTGGGAAATTATTGCTTCACCTTTGCTGAGGAACACCTTGACGCAATCGAATTGCGTGGTCAAAAAAATGGAAATTTGTGCAATTTATCAAGCTTTATCGTCCTGAGCCTCGAGTTCGGGTAGCGGAATAGCGGTGCGGTTCTTGACCTGCTTGAGCACGAAGCTTGAGCGAATGCCGGCGATATGCGGATTACTGGTGAGCTTCTCCAGTAGAAATGTTTGAAGGCATCCATGTCTCTGACCAAGACCTTGAGCTGGTAGTCGGCGTCGCTACCCGTGAGCAGGGCGCATTCGAGCACTTCATCATAGGTATCTATGGCCTGTTCGAATGCATCGAGTATGGCTTGGGTATGCTTCTCCAGGCGCACCTGCACATAGGCGGTCAGGGTCAGCTGAAAGTAGGGCGCATCGACCATGGCGGCATAGCCGGCGATGATACCCGCCTCCTCCATCGCCTTGACCCGGCGCGAGCAGGGTGAGGGCGACAGGCCGACACTGGCCGCCAGATCTTGGTTGGCCATGCGCCCCTGGGCCTGTAATAACTTGAGGATCTGAATGTCGGTCTTATCGAGTTGTAGTCTTGTCATCTTTGTCGCCAGATAAAAGTGAAATGTTAGTCTTGCCTGATGGCGCGCCATCTCTCAACGCTCAGCAGGGAGAACAGGGCGATAGCGCCGCCAAGCAGGGTGGCGGCCAAGATATCCTGGGGCCAATGCATGCCGAGTAACATGCGGCTAAATCCCATGGTCAGCGCCCATAAGCATAACAGAGACGTGAATAAAAACTGCTGCGCGGACAACAAAAAATAGCTGACGACTAAGGCAAGCGTCACGGCAAACAGGGTGTGGCCGGAGGGAAACGAGAAGCCTACTTCATGTTGCCAGTGCTGGGCTATTTGGGGGGAGAGGGATAGGTCCGTCTGCTCCGTCAGTTTAGTCATCTCTTGCGCCATCAAAGTGCGCCGCGCCGGTGCACTGGCCTGATAAAAATCACTTAGGGAAAGACCCTGATTGTCTGCCAGCAGCTGGACGTTGGGTCTGGGATGGCCGAAGTAGGGCTTGAGAAAATGATTGAGCACCAGGCCGATCCCCATGGCCAAGCTAACGCTAAGCAGCAGTGGCACTAGCTGTTTTCGCGGCAGTAACAGATAACAGATGAGCAGCAGGGCAAGCACAGTGAGTATGCCATAGGGCGCCGTTCCCAGGCTGGTTAAGCCATAGAGTAGCTGCGCCTTGATGGAGTCTAGCTCGAGCCAGGGAAATAGGCTGAGGCCACCCAGATAGAGCGCGGCGGGAATAAGTGCTAGGCCGCCCCAGAGGAGTAACAGATAAGCGTAGGGATTTAGCCGATCGTTTCGTGTCATAAATGCTCCCTAAAAAGCGCTAGGCTAACCTGCCGCGGTGATGCTGGCTAGCTCGGCGTTGTATTTAGTCGTTCGCGGCCCGCGGCGGCTCGACCTGGTGGCGGGTCAGGTACATCAGAACCAGCAAGACTAGCATCAGCAGCCCTGAACCCATCAACAGCGCATAGTCTTCCAGCTTCAATATGGAGTAGAGCACGCTGTAGAGCGCCAGCAACATGATGGCCATGAAGACGCCCCGCTGGCGACTGGCGGTGACGCTGGCGATATAGGCCGAGACTGATAGCAGTGGGACGGAGGCGGCCATCAGGTAGGCGTAACCGAAGCTGATATGTTCCGACAGAGAGAGGAGCAGCAGATAGAAGAGGGCCATGGCGCTGGCGACCAGCAGATACTGAATCGAGCTTAGGGTCTGTTGTTGCCCAAGTTCGAAGATCAGCAGCATGATGCTGGTGAGCATGATAAACAGTAGACCATATTTGACCGCGCGTTCGATCTTACCGTAGTGGGTAACCGGCTCAAATAGGGTCGCCTGAGCCGCTATCTCCTGCAGGTTAACTTCTTGTATCTTGGTGAATACCTGCGGATAGTTGCGGGTCAGGTGGCTCACGTCCCATTGGGCGCTAAAGCCCTCGGCGCTGATCTGCCGCTCGGTCGGTAGCAGGCCGTGGAAGCTCGGATGAGGCCAGTCTGCCGATAGTGTGACCTGGGTCTGTTGCCCTATGGGCAGCACTGAGATCCCTTGGGAGCCGCGCAGGCTGATATCGAAGTTTACCCAGAGTTGCTGGTTGTCAGATTGCAAGGTGATTGGCTGATGAAACCCTCTGTCTAGGCCGCCGAGCTGCTCCAGACCTGTGCCTGGCATGAGGCGTTGGGGAGCGGCCTCCTGTTGATCAATCTTAGCCGTGAAGCGGTTGATCTTGTCGATGGCCTGGTTGGCAGAGATGCCAAACACCAGCCTGGCTCGCTCGGGGTGCAGGCTGACTAAGTTGGCCGGAGTGTAAGGTTCGAGGCGAAAGTGCGCCGAGCCGGTGACCCGAGATTGATAGACGAGCGAGCGAAAGATACCGCGCGACAGAAAGCTATGGTCGAGCGAGACGGCGAGATTGAGCTGCTCGGGTAGCACGACCAGCTCGCTGTCGTAGGTGTGCCTTGCCTTGGTCATCTTGCCGGTGTCGCTGATACTCTCCTGCACCACTTCATAGGTGTAGGGGATAACCAGCGCCGGCCCCGCAATAGTCTGTCGCTCGCCCCAGGAGCGACCTATCTCATGGACCACGTCGTGGTACAGATGCTGCCTGTCCGAGGTGAGGCTCTCGATGAGTCCCAGGGGGATCATCGCCACCAGGGTGAGAATGGCGATGAAGATCAGTTTCTTGCTTAGGGGGCTGTTGGCTAGGGGTAACCGACTTAACATAAAATTCCCTCTCAATGACGGTCTGAGTGTATTGCGCCATTACACCATAACTCTTGCCAGACAGGCGGGCATTAGGATGGCAAATTGTGGCAAAACAGAGGCAATTGAAAATGAGCAATCGAAAGCCGGGCCAGCGGAGGAAACTGTCGGAAGAGGCAATAAAAAAGAGCGTCGGGCGCTCTTTTCTTGTGGATGGGCGCTATAGGCGCCGCCTTACGCAGACAGGCTTAGGCGTCGTCTTGCTGTCTGAGTCTGGCTTCCAGGGCATCGACCTGGGCCTGAAGCGATTCCAGCTTCTCGCGGGTCTTCAAGAGCACGTGCTGCTGCACATCAAACTCTTCGCGCGAAACCAGATCGAGTTTCATCAGCTGGTTTTGCAGTATCTGCTTGCTCTTCTCTTCAAACTCACCGGCAAACTGCTTAAGCCCGCTGGGGAGGTTATCGCTTAGCTGCTTAGCTACTTCTTCGATCTTTTTGGGGTTAATCATCTTTTCTGTCCGCCATTGGCCGTTTAATGCTATGCCCGAATTGTACCTAAGCCTACTGGGATGACAACTAAAAACCGGTGGCTTGGCCCCGTGTTGGGGGCGGGCTCACGTCTGAGGCAGGCCGGTCACCTGCGGTTAAGCTCAGGGCAAAGCCTGGATATTTTTGTCTGAGCTATGGCAAAGATTCTGGTATGATCCCTGGCCGATCTTAAGATTTCTCTAGTTGGTAGCCGTTAGTTAATGAAGCTCAATCCCGGTCAAAATGATGCTGTTCACTATGTCTCTGGTCCCTGTCTGGTGCTTGCCGGCGCGGGCAGTGGTAAGACACGCGTGATCATCAATAAAATTGCCTATTTGGTACAGAAGTGTGGTTATCAGGCGCGCAACATCGCCGCGGTGACCTTTACCAACAAGGCGGCGCGGGAGATGAAGGAGCGTGTAGCCCAGTCGATGGGGCGCAAAGAGGCCAGAGGGCTGTGGATCTCGACCTTTCACACCCTGGGGCTTGAGATCATCAAGCGGGAGTATAAGGTGGTGGGCCTCAAGCCCGGCTTCTCCCTGTTTGACGATCAGGACACCTTGGCGCTGCTGAAAGAACTCACCGAGAAGGAGTTCGATGGCGATAAAGATCTGTTGCGCATGCTGATGACGGCGATCTCCAACTGGAAGGGCGATCTGATGACGCCGGATCGCGCCATCAAGAGTGCCCGAGATGAACAGTCACAGCTATTCGCCCTGCTCTATCAGCGCTATGCCCAGCATATGAAGGCCTACAACGCGCTGGATTTCGACGATCTTATCCTGCTGCCTACCTTGCTGCTGAGACACAAGCAGGAGGTGCGCGAACGCTGGCAGAAACGCATTCAATACCTGCTGGTGGATGAATACCAGGATACTAACACCAGTCAGTATGAGCTGGTGAAATTGCTGGTGGGTGAGCGCGCCCGCTTTACCGTGGTAGGTGATGACGACCAGTCCATCTACTCCTGGCGTGGGGCCAAGCCGCAGAATCTGGTGTTGCTGGGACAAGACTTTCCCGCCCTTAAGCTGATTAAACTGGAGCAGAACTATCGCTCGAGTCAGCGGATCTTGCGGGCGGCCAACATATTGATCGCCAATAACCCACACGTCTACGACAAGTCGCTGTTCAGCGAGCTGGCCTATGGCGAGCCGCTGCGGGTGTTGATCGCCGCCAACGAGGAACAGGAAGCCGAGCGTGTGGTGGCAGAGATGATTCGCCACAAGTTTGTGGGTAAGACTCAGTTTGGCGACTATGCCATCCTCTATCGGGGCAACCACCAGTCGCGCCTGCTGGAGCGGGCGCTGATGACCAACCGTATTCCCTACAAGCTCAGCGGCGGCACCTCCTTCTTCGGCCGCGCCGAGATCAAAGATATCATGGCCTACCTGCGTCTGGTGGTGAACCCTGACGACGACAACGCCTTCCTGCGAGTGGTGAACCTGCCTAAACGCGGCATTGGGCCTGCGACCCTGGAGCGTTTAGGTAACTTTGCCAACGAGCTGCACATCTCCATGTTCGAGGCGATATTTAAGCCCGAGCTAAATGATCATCTGCCGCCGGCGGCCATGTCGGCCCTGTACCAGTTTGGCAAGTTTATCGTCGACACGGGGGAGGCGGCGACCCGCGGCGAGCCGGTCGAGGCGGTGAAGCAGCTCATTCGCCATATCAACTACGAAGATTACCTGTACGAGACCAGTACCAGTGCCAAGGCCGCCGAGATGCGGATGAAGAACATCTCCGAGCTATACCGCTGGGTGACCGAGATGCTCGAGGGCGATGAGCTGGACGAAGGCATGACGTTGCCGGAAGTGGTGACCCGTCTGACACTGAGAGACATGATGGAGCGCAACAGCGAAGATGAGGCAGGAGATCAGGTACAGCTGATGACGCTGCACGCCTCTAAGGGACTGGAGTTCCCCTATGTCTTCATGGTGGGGGTGGAGGAGCGTATCTTGCCCCACCAGACCAGCATAGATGAAGACAATGTCGAGGAGGAAAGGCGCCTGGCCTATGTGGGGATCACGCGGGCCCAGCGGGAGCTGTGGTTCATGATCTGCCGCGAGCGACGACAGTTTGGTGAGGTGATGCGCTGTGAGCCTAGTCGCTTCTTGATGGAGCTGCCTCAGGACGACCTCATCTGGGAAAACCGCAAGCCCCCTCAGTCCGAGCAGCAAAGAGTGCAATCGGGCCGGGCCAATATTGCCAACATACGGGATATGCTGAAGAAATAATTGGGCTAGCTTAAGTGGATGGATATCTCTGCCTAGGCAGAGATGCTGCCGCTGCGAGACAGGCTTGGTTCAGGCAGTTTACTGGGGTCGATAGACTCGCCCAGCGCCTGGCCCTGACCTTGCTCGAAGCCCAGGCTGACCAGCTGCTGCCTGTGCAGATCCGTCTTAACCCCTTCCACAAACAGGGTCAGTTCTAGCGCCGATGCGGTTAGCTGATGCGCCTTGAGCAGCCTCTTCTGCTGCGGATTATTCAGGTGACTGATATAGCTAGGGTCGAGCTTCAGGCCGCTCAAGGGCAGGAAGCTTAGGCTGCTCAGTGCGGTGTGGGCACTGCCGTAGGCGCAGAGGCCTATGTTTATTGACTGCTTGGCCAGGATGTCGAAGGCCTGAATATGGCTGTCGCTGTCGGCGACAAAGGCCTTTTCGTTGAAGAAGACCCAGATATTGGCTGGCTTATAGTAGCTCTGCTTGATGCGATTCTTGAGCTTACGCACCGCATGCTTATGCTTGAGGTGCTGACTGGCGACTTTGATATGTAGCTGCACCTTGCCATCGACCTGCTGCATGACCTTGTCATAGTCGCTATTGAGCTGATCGAAGAGGTAGAGATCCAGCTCCTTGGTCAGGTTGCAGTGTTCGGCAATGTTGCTTAGCTGATCTTGCTTTATCTTCCCCAGTTGCTCGTGTTGCCAGTAGAGTCTGGGTTCCAGCGCGATAACCTCCTGGGTCGCCAACGCCATGACGGGGAAATACTGTAGTGCCAACGCCTTCTTGGCTATCGCCTCCCTCAGCTCTATCTCTAGGGTGATGTCGTGGCTCTGCTGGTGACTGGTATTGTGATCAAATATGACGAAGCAGCCCTTGCCGTTGGACTTGGCTTGATACATGGCGGCATCGGCGTCTTTTAAGAGCGATTCGCTGGTATCGCCACTGCTTTGGCCGCTGAAGGCGATGCCAATACTGGCGCCCGAGGTAAAGCTCTGATTTGACAGCTGGTAGGGCTCGCTCAGCTCGCCTAAGATGCGCTCGGCCACCTCGATGGCGTCGCTATTGGTATTGATGCTGTCCAGCAGTATGACAAACTCGTCGCCGCCGATCCGCCCTAAGGTGTCGTTGCTCCTGATGCAGAGGTTGAGGCGACGAGCGGTTTCGATTAGAAAGCGATCGCCCTGCAGGTGACCTAAGGTGTCGTTGATCAGCTTAAAGCGATCGAGGTCGATAAACAGCAGGGCAAATCTGTCTCTGGCATGGCGTCTGACATGTTTGACCGCCTGTGCCAGCCGCTCCATAAACATGGCGCGATTGGGCAGGCCGGTTAAGGTGTCGTGGCTGGCATCATGCACCAGCTGTTGTTCGACCTTACGGCGCTGGGCGATCTCTTTCTCCAGGTCTTGGTTGAGCATCGCCAGGGCGCGGGTTCGCTGGGCGACTTTCTCTTCCAGCTGTTCGTAGCTCTGTTTCAGTGATTCCGCCGATAGCTTGCGCTCGATCGCCGCCGCGATATGTTGCGAGACGAAGGTGAGCAGATCCAGATCTTTCTCCTGGTAGGTCTGCGACGGGGTAAAGCTGTAGATGGTTAGTGCACCCTTGACTATGCCCTGAATAAACAGCGGCACGCCGATCCACTGGTGTATGGTTTCGGCGTAGTTGAGCTGGGGTGCTTTGGCGTACAATTGCTTGTTCTTGATCAGCGTCTTGATATCGCTGCCATCGAGCAGTAGGGGGCGTTTATGCTTGAGGATAAACTCCGTCAGGCCATCGGCCAATGGGCGCCTCTGTGGTGCTCCCACGTTGAGCTGAGAGACATAAAAGGGAAAATGTAGCTCGCGGCCATTGTCCTCGAGCAAGGCGATATAACAGTTGTTGGCCGGGAGCAGATGGCTGAGCACCCTGTGCAGCTCTCTGTAGAAGCTGTGGTGGTCTATGGTCGAGTTGGAGAGCTCGGCAATTTCAAACAGTGATTTTTGCAGGTTTTCCGCCCGTCGCCGCTCGGTCACCTCCTGCTTGAGCTTATCGTAGGCGACGCTCAGCTCCTTGGTCCTGTGCTCAATAGCGGCCTCTAGGTTGTGCTGGTACTGAACCCGCTCGATAACACCCGAGATATGCTGGCTGATGAAGGTCATCAGCTCAACTTCTATGTCGCCATAGGTGATGTTGGCATCATAGCTTTGTACCGCGATCACCCCTATGGTCTGATCGCTGCTGAAGATAGGTACGCCCAGCCACTGGTGGCAACTCGAGCCGCGACTGACGATTTCACCGTTGGCGAGCAGCTGTTCAAACTTATCGTCATCACATAGCAGGGGCTTTTGGCTGCGCAGCACATAGCCAGTGAGTCCGCTGTTGAGGGTGGTAGAGAGTTCTTCACTTGGGTAAAGCTGGCTTGGATGCTGATCTTTCTCATCGACAAAGAAAGGTACACCTAATTTGTTGGTTTCTCTGTCTGTGATGGCGATGAAGAAGTTGTCTGCGGGGAGGAGGCGATTGAGATTGGTCTGGATACCTGCGTAGAAGTCTTCGGCGCGCTCGACCCGAGCGGCAAGATTGGAGATATCCAATAGTGTATGTTGGACGATCTCAGAACGCTTGTACTTCCGAGCCAGGCTCTTTAAGCGAGATATCCTTTTGTATAAACGGCCAACTTCACGGGGTGAATGTTGACCTGTTTTATCCCTAAACATGGTTCCGCCAATCACAAGTAATTATATTTTTTCGCTAGGATTTGGGGTAATGATTATAAATAGCATAAAAAAACACCAGCACCAAGTCATTATTTTGACGTCGTCAGCTTAATATCTCCTTAAATCTGCTAAAACTTGAGCAAACGCGTAAAAAAATATGTGTTTGCTATAGACGCGCAGTAAAATAATCCATACTATATGCGGCGCTAACAAGGCAGGCACCCATAGCTCAGCTGGATAGAGCGCACCCCTCCGGAGGGTGAGGCCGAGGGTTCGAATCCTTCTGGGTGCACCAGTTGGATGAGGGTCAAGTTAGCGTAAAGAAGTCAACATCAGTGGTGATTGTAGCTCAGTTGGTAGAGCCCCGGATTGTGATTCCGGTTGTCGTGGGTTCAAGTCCCATCAGTCACCCCACTTCTTCTTGCAACAGACTTCACGAGTCATTCCAATTTTTGATAAAGTGAAGTGAGGCGGCACCTCGTAAAATATCCATTGTTTCGGTGATTAGCGCAGTCCGGTAGCGCATCTGGTTTGGGACCAGAGGGTCAGAGGTTCGAATCCTCTATCACCGACCAGTTTCCAAGTGAGTGATGTTTTAAGATGTCATTTACTGATACAAAAAGATTTTCGGTGATTAGCGCAGTCCGGTAGCGCATCTGGTTTGGGACCAGAGGGTCAGAGGTTCGAATCCTCTATCACCGACCAATCATAGATAAGCCCCTCGAGCAATCGAGGGGCTTTTTCTTTGCCTGTCTTTTGTAAATAATACCAATCGTAATAAATAATTGATCATTCTAGCTTGTTAAAACGCTCAATAACTGTATTAGCAATTTTTAATTGTAGAATAACGACTTATCTAAAAATCCTGCTTTGTTCTCAAACGTTTTTCCTGCGCTATTTCTGATCACATACTTACTGTGATTGGTATAAGGCCCTCTTTCTATTTATTAAGCCGTATTATCGGGATAAAAAAAGCTGCCTTTTGGGCAGCTTTTTTCGTTACAGCTCAACCCGAGTGGGCGGGTAGATGTAGCCCATGTAGGCGTTGGCCTTGAGCGGCTCGAAACGTGTCAATTGTGGCTGCTCCTGAATACCTGTGACGATGATCTGGATATCCAGGCCTCTGGCGACGTTTACCAGGGCGCGGCACAGCTCGCTGTTGTGCTCGTTCTCGTCATAGTAGGCGAAGGACTGATCTAACTTGACGTAGCTAGGTCTAAGGTTCTGCAGGTAAGACATAGAGCCAAACTGACGACCGAAGTGATCGATGCCGAAGTGGGCGCCATTATCACGAATGATGTTGCACAGGGCCTGACAGGCGTCGGGATCGCTATAGACGCCGGCCTCTGGAATATCAAACACGATACGCTGGGCCTGCTGCGTACTGCTCAGGAACTTGTTGAGCCATTTATGGAAACTGGTATCGCTCAGACTGTTGAAGGTCAGGTTGATGGCGATAGGCTCATCATTACGCTCCAGCAGACCATTTTCCACTATGGTTTCGATCAGGCATCTGTCCAGCATAGACCCCAGTGAGAGCAGCTCGACATAAGGCATAAACTGGCCCGCGTGGATCTCTTTATCGCCTATGGTGAGCTGACAATAGAGCTCACGCTGCACCACCTCATCCTTGTGGGTATGATAGACCGGCTGCCATTTGAACTGGAACTGCTTGCTGCTGATGGCCGCGCTCAAATGTTCTCGCCACTGCTCACGGGTGTAAAGCTGCTTCTCGTTACTCTCGAACCAATGGAACACCTTGTTGTCGGCGATCGCCTTCTGCAATGCGTTATCTGTCTGCGCCAGAATGTCCGATACCGTCATGTTGTCGGTGCGCTGGGCGATACCTATGGCAAACTGCTCGTTAGGCTTACAGCCCGCCTTAGAGATCTCCTGATTCACGGTTCTGATCAGGGTATGCAGGTACTTGCTACTCTGCTCCTGTTCGGCACTGGTGATCAGGAAGGCAAATTCATAGGCGGCGATACGGGCGATGACCGAAGGGGCGATCTCGTCGAGTTGCTCCTGCATCTTCTCGGCCAGCAGGCGTATGGTTTCATCGCGAACCTGATAGCCATACTTGCTGTGCACCTCTTCGAGCCAGTCAAACTTGGCCATCATCAGCGAGCCATTGTTGGGTTCATTCAACCAGCTGTTGAGGCGGCCCATCATATATTGTCGGTTTGGCAGCTTAGAGACTTGATCCACTAGGTTCTTCTTGCGCAGTTCTGTCACCTCTTCGTCCAGAGAGCTGAAGATCTGCTTGAGCTGGTGAGACATGCTGTTAAAGGCTTCGACCACGGATTTAAGCTCAGAGGTCTTGGGAATTGCCATGTCGGGGCCAAACTTGCGCTGGGCTATTTCGGTCGCATGCTCGGCAATCTCATGCAGTGGTCGCAGGATCCAGGTTAGTCCGAAGCGCGCCAGCATGATGGCGAGTAAAAACAGGATAGAGATGACTATGATGGCGTTGGTCAGGGTGCGCCACAGCTCGTTGTAACCAAAGCCGGGGTGGGCGGTGATCTCTAGCTTGGCCAGTTGGATCCAACCCGAGGTAATGGTGCTTTCGCGTTTAATGGTTTCGAAGAACCCCAGGTCGATAAACCATTGGGGGACACCCTCAATCTTAACGTCGTTTTCCCATACCTGTTGTTTGCCATCGACCAGCCAGGTGAGTTTCACCTGTTGGTAATAGCCGCCTTCGAAGATGACGTTAATCAGCGTCTCCGCGCCGACAATGTCACCCGCTTCCAGATCGGGAACCAGCATGATCCCCAGACTGTGGCTGGTGTTATTGAGATCGGACTCCATCTGCTTGGTCAGAAAGCTTTGTGTCTCTGTAAATTGTACATAAGCCAGGCTGATGACAACGACCAAGAACAGGCCAAAAAGCAGTGAGTATATCTGTCGAAACAGTGTCATTGTTTTCGCTACTCCAATCTTAACTTAGGCATTTTGAGTCGCTCAACACCTAATCTATTTTTGAGATCATTCCATTTTTCAAGGCGTCCCGATGAGCCTGCAAGTACACCGCGACCTTTTTCTTTGTTTAGCCACAACTGACGACCGTTAAAGCTGTATACGGGGATCAGATCTTGTCTCTGGGTGGCTGGTTTAATCTGTCTGTCCAGGTTATCCAACACCAAGGGGATGGAGCCGGGCGTTTCATAGTAGGCTAACACCATGTGGTACTGGTTGACCGAGGTGGCCTTGACCATGGTGATCCGCAGCTTGTCATCGGGAATGCCCAGCTGCAGTAGGGTGAAATATTTGGCGATGGAGAAATCTTCACAATCGCCACCATTCACCCCGATAAACTCCATCGGTGTGGCCCAGTAGTTACTGACGCCCCACAACTTGATGTCGTCCACAAACCTAAACAGATTGAAAAAGTTATTTACCTTGGTGATCTTCTCTTGTTCACTCAGCCCCTGCGATTCGTCCAGCACCTTAAACCAGGCGGCGACGCGCATGCCTGCGCGCTCACCGTATCGGGCTTCTAGGGTGGACTTTATGTAGTTGGCGTCGAGTGTTTGTGTCGGAGAAGCGTATAGGCAAGAAAATCCCAGGGCCGTTGCCACAACGCAAAGTTGGCAGACCCTTTGAAAGCGTTTTTGCCTGCCAATTTTGGCCTTCATCTTCTCCGACTATTTTTTTATTTTACTTGTTCATCAACTGTGTAGATGTGCCACTTCATATCGGCTCTGGTGTCTTCACCCGTTACCTCTGCGATCACGCGGCGGTTACGTGTGTGTGCCATCTTGGTATGAGTAGGGTCTACCGGTCTGTCGTAGCTATAGCCTATGGCGGTCAGACGGTCGTTGGCGATACCGAATCGCTCAGACAACAGCGAAGTTACGGCATCGGCGCGGTTTTGCGACAGCGTCAGGTTGTGCTCATAGCTACCCGTCTTACTGCAGTGGCCTTCGATGGTCACCTTAGTATTGGGGTACTGTCTCATGAAAGTCGCAACCATTTCTACCTGATCATAGTACTGGGGATCAATGTAGTAAGAGTCGTTGGCGAACAATATCTTAAGCTCTTGACGCTCATTGATCGGCTTAATCTTACCACAGCCGTAGTTATCAATGTTGGCACCGAGCACAGTATCGTTACAGCGTTCGCGAGCGACAATAACACCATCTTTATCTTTGTCGTTAAGATCGAATACCTGATTGGTTGGGGTATCCATGGTCACTATGTCGCGCGAGGTGCAGCCGCCCAGTAAGGCGACGCTAAGAATAATCAGTAAGGCTTTCATTATTTTACTCCCCCTTCGTATTCGCGCTCACCCTTCCAGACATCGGGGCGAGTCACACGAAGCGATTCCAGTAGTCTTCCTGTAGCGTTAAGGATGCGATATTCTGAGAGGATCTCGTCATATTCGGCATCGAGGTAATCCTTACGCGCTTCAAACAGTTCGTTTTCGGTATCCAGCAAATCCAATAAGGTGCGCTGTCCCAGGTTGAACTGTTGGCTATAGGCGACTTGAGTGTCTTTGGCTGCGATGACGTGATCGCGGATATAGAGCTTCTGTGGCTCTAGCATCTCATAGGCGTTCCAGGCCAGGTTGACTCCTTCGACCACCTGACGATAGGCACGCTGGCGAATCTCTTTCGCCTCACCTATCTTGTAGGCGGCTTCTTTCTCGCGGGCCAGATCTTTACCACCGGCAAACAGGTTGTATTTCACCCTTACCATGGCGACAAGATCATTGTTGTGACCGCCGACATTCTGGTTGGCAAAAATTGAGTAGCCGTCTTCACCGTCCAGGTTGTCATTCCAGTTGCCACCTAATTCCAGCGAGAGCTTAGGGTAGTAGTTGGACTGGGCCGATGAACGCTCGTTCTCTGCCGCCGAGATATCACTGGCGGCGGATTTCAGAATAGGATGGTTTTCCTGAGCAACCTTGAGGCCATCGGAGAGATTAGTCGGCAGCATATCGTCGTCAGGCACGGGAACGATGAGGTTTTCCGGCTCTTTCTCGACGATACGAACAAACTGCGCCTTGGCATCGAAGAAGTTGTTCTTCGCCGCGATCACGTTGGCGTTGGCGCGGGCCAGACGACCTGTGATTTGAGACAGATCGGCGACTGAGCCCAGGCCCGAATCGGTACGCTGTTTGATCTGATCATAGATGTCTTTATGACTCTGCAGGTTTTTCTCTGCCAGGGTCAGCACTTGCTCACTACGGATATAGTTGACGTAGACTTTAGCTACATCCAGTGCGATATCTTCGGCAGCGGCAAACAGGGCCCATTGATCGGCGCTGGCTTCGAAGCTAAAACGATCCACTTCGCTCGAGGTGTAGAAACCATCGAATAGCATCTGCTTGATGCTAAAACCTACTTCGCCACGCATCAATTCGATGACACCATCCTCGTCAACGTCGCCCTGGCCTGCACGGCGGCGGGTAGAAGGACTATTTGTCTGCTCCCAGCCATAGCCACCACTGATATCAACGCTTGGCATGTAACCGGCGATTGCCTGATTGACCTGCTCTTCGCGTGCCTTGAAGCGATTAAATGCGATGCGAATATCTGGATTGGTATCCAGCGTATGGGCGACAGCCTGTTCTAGCGTTTGGCTAGAGGCTGCCCCGGGTATCAACATCGCACTAATGGCGAGTGCCATGGCACTGCGCTTTAGTTGATGCATGGTTTGCTTACTCATTTGGTAACCCCCCTGGTTATTGTTGTGAACTTAACGTTCACGTAGAGCAGTGTCTCTTGCTCTCAAAATTGGATTAAGTATGTACTCCAGAACGGATCTTTGCCCAGTGATCACATCCACCGTGGTTAACATGCCAGGTATGATGGGCATCTGGGTGCCGTCGTCCTTCGTCAAACTTGATAGTTCAGTTCTAACCCTTACAAGATAGAAACTGTTTCCCTCTTCGTCCTGTGTTGTATCGGCACTGATGTGCTCCACAACGCCATTGAGGCCACCGTAACGAGTGAAATCGTAGGCGGTAACTTTAACAACGGCGGGTAAGCCAGGATGTAAAAATGCGATATCTTTCGGAATGATCTTGGTTTCGATAAGTAGCTGATCTTCAGATGGCACTATCTCTATGATGTCGATGCCAGGCTGAACAACACCACCTAAGGTGTTGATATGAACTGTTTTGATCGTGCCGTTTACCGGCGAGACGATCTCGGCCTTGCTCACCTTATCTCGTGCGCCCACCTGAGCCTCGTTGATGCGCGACAGACGTGTCTGCATCTCGTTGAGCTGGGTGCGGGCCTCTGCGGCGTAGACGAACACGGCTTCGCGGCGTTTCAGTATCGCCTCATCCTGTGACGCCTTGACTTTGGGCCTGAGTAGCCTGAGTGAGCTGAGCTCGCCGCGAATGTCGTTGACGTTGCGTTCCAGCTTGAGCAGCTCGACTTCTGGCACAATCCCCTTATCGGCTAGCGGACGGGTAAGCTCAAGTTCCCGGGTTACCAGCTGGAAGCTGGTTGTCAGGGTATTGATCTTCGAGGCCAGCTCTTCGGTTTCCTGCTGCTTCTGTTGGATCTGGCGCGCCAGTATCTCCAGCTGATTGCTCAGGTTGTCCAGCCTGCCCGAGTATTCGTCGCGCTGACGCTGTATCAGGTCGTGTTCGCTTTCGATTAACTCAGCTGGGAACTGTAGCGGCTGCTTGGCAATCTTCACCTGCTCGCGCCAGTCGGCGGCCACATCTGAAATGGTGATGCTGTTGAGCTCGGCGCGCAGACGAATAACGTTGGCCTGCAGGCTATAGACCTCCTGCTCCTGCTGGGCGAAGTCTGAGCGAAAACGGGTATCATCTATGCGTACCAAGGGCTGGCCCTTGGTGACCGTCATGCCCTCACGGACATACAGCTCTTTCATGATGCCGCCGTCAAGGCTCTGAATCACCTGTACCTGAGACGAGGGGATCACCTTGCCTGTGCCTGTCGTGACCCGATCCAGCTCGGCAAAATAGGCCCACACCAGGAAGCTAAAGGCGAGGGCGGTCAGGGCCCAGATGATCAGCCTGTGACTGGTGGGTGCATCTGTCATCATGGCGCCGTAGACGTCATCGACCATCTCGAGATCTTGGGTAGTTAAGTGCTTACTCACTCTTCGGCCCTCCCGATAGCAGTCCCTTGGCGAGCTGGTTGAGTACCTGCTCTTTCGGGCCATCGGCCACCAGGTGGCCGCGATCTAAGACTATGATACGGTCAACCAGATTCAGCAGGTGCATCTTGTGGGTGATAAGCAGCAGGGTGCGCTCCTTGGAGACATTCTTCATGGCGCGAATAAATTGCTTTTCGGCGCGCGCATCTAAGCTGGCGGTGGGCTCATCCATTAAGAGTACAGGCGGATCGTTTAGGGTCGCCCGTGCTAACGCTATGGTTTGGCGTTGACCGCGAGAAAGAGACTGACCGCCTTCGCCGACCTGCTGATCTAAGCCTTCGGTCTCGATATCGGTAAACTGGTTGACGCCCGACAACTGCACCGCACGGATCAGCTGATGTTCGGTGACCTGTCGGGTACCGAAGAGTATGTTGTCGCGGATAGTGCCGTGGAATAGGGTGATGTCCTGAGGCAGGTAACCGAAGTTTCTACGCAGGTCGGTTGGGTGGATCTGTGCCGAATCCAGGCCGTCGTAGCGCAAACTGCCCTTGGTGGGTTGGTAGAGACCGACTAAGAGCTTGGCCAGGGTGCTCTTGCCCGAACCGTTGCGACCTATGATGGCGATACGTTCACCCGGTGCAATCGACAGGGACATGGGGTGCAGCACGGGACGCTCTGAGCCAGGATAATTAAAGCTGACGTGGTCGGTGTTGATCTGGCCCTTGAGACGCTGTTTGCTGACCAGATGGCCCTTGTTCTCAAACTCATCTTCTTGGGTCATGATCTGATCCAGCTGCCTAAGCGCGCTGGCGGTATGGTTGCCTCGGGTCATCAGGCCGGCCAGCTGCGCCATGGGGGAGATGGCCCGGCTCGACAGGATCACCGCGGCGATAATGCCGCCCATAGAGATATCGTTATCGGCGACGCGATATACCCCTAAGATCACCACGCAGACCACAGAGAGCTGTACGGTGAAGTTGGCAACGTTGGTGACCGAGGTGGAGATCTTCTTGACCTTCAGCTGCCAGTTAGCTGTGTGGCCAATCATCTGCTGCCAGCTTTTTTGCACTAGGCCTTCGGCACCGCTGGATTTTATCGACTCGATAGAGGCCAGAGACTCAATCAGATGGCCATGTTTCAGGCCAGAGAACTTGTTGCTCTCTTCGATAGCCGCCTTGAGGCGCGGCTGCATGATCAGGGTATAGGCAATGATAATGATGCCGCCTATCACAGGGATGATGGCCAGATCGCCGGCAACGATATAGATGATCAGCATGAAGAACAGTGCAAACGGCAGATCGACCAGGGTGGTGATGGTCGCCGAGGTTAAGATCTCGCGTA
>NZ_JPII01000057.1:0-5785 GCF_000832025.1 Shewanella sp. cp20
TCAAATTCGCCCAACTGGCGTGCCATGCCGCCGATACTGGGGGAGCGTTTCTCTAAGGGGATGCCGATGGCCTTAGCGAAAAGCCTCGATGATACTATGATGTCGACCTTCTTGCCCGCCACATCGATCAGGTAGGCCCTGAGCTGGCGCATGATCAGATCGAAGATATAGGCGATGCCGGCGCCAATGGCGAGTACCCATAGGGACTCGAAGGCGAGGTTAGGCACCACCTTGTCATAGACATTCATGATAAACAGTGGCGATACCAAGGCGAACAGGTTTACCAGCACAGAGGCGATTAACGCGTCTCGGTAGATGGGCGCCGAATCTTTCAGGGTTTGGATAAGCCAGTGGGTACGACTGTCGTGCAGATGCACATCCAGTCCCATGTCGCCACGGTACTGTTGTTTAACGAGAAACAGATACCCGACGTACATGGCTTCGAGCGCTTCTATGCTGAGCACTTCTTCGCCGCCGGTTTCTGGCAACTGAATCACAGCCCTGTCTTTGTCTATATCGATTTCTCGTAGCAGACAGGCATTCTTATCTTTTAGCAGCAAGATACAAGGCAGGAGGATCGGGGAGATCTGGTCCAGCCCTTTACGAGTCAACTTGGCCGCCAACCCGGCTCGGCTTGCTGCCTGAGGGACAAGTTCGGGTGTCAAAATACTCCCCGACAGCGGCAGTCCAGCGGCTAATGACTCGCTGGAACAGGGGCTGCCAAAGTATTCTGTCAATAACACTAAACTGTCTAACAAGGGATCAACAGTCACTCTTTGGGAGGCTGAAACTGTCCATTGTTCAGTTTTTGGAGACGCTGAAGCTTGCACCTTAAAAGCTTATCCTTAAGATTTTATTATAAAATTATCGTAGAACAATTATAGAAGTAATACTAAAACATCACCAAAGTAAAAATGACACCAATTAGCCGAAACTAGTTGGTGTCATTCATTACTGACCTTGATTAAGGTACTAGATGCTGGATCTGTCCATCATCGTCTTGGGTCGTTGGTACGGCAAAGCTGGAAGCAGCCTGGTTCACGTCGGCATTGTCTACGATCAACGCCCCATTACCTTCTGAACCGAGTAGACCGTTGATGATTTGACCATCTGTTGTCCCCAGGTGGCTCAGGTCGACACCATCGAGCACTATGGTCTGATCCACATGACCATCGTTATTGGCATCAATTTCGATGGTAGTTGAACCGTTATCAACGGTGAAGTGCAGGTAGTCTTCCAAGTTACCGCCGTTTTCGCCCTGGAGCAGATCGCTTAGATCCAGCTTGTCCTGGTTGATATCGAAATCGGTAATGTGGTCGGTACCCGTATCACCTTGCTGCCAAACGAAAGTATCGGCTTCGCTATCGGCCTTACCTGTGCCACCGGTTAGGGTGTCATCGCCCAGGCCACCGATGAGAATATCTTCGCCGGCACCGCCGATCAGCATGTCGCTGCCATGGCCGCCTAGTAGCATATCATCGCCACTGCCGCCGTGAAGCTCGTCATTGCCGCCTTGACCGAAGAGGATGTCGTTGCCCTGATTACCGGCAAGAATGTCGTCTCCGTCATGATCTCGTGAGGTATCGAACAGCGCTGGATTGGCCGCCACGAATTCGTGAACATCTTGTATGGTGACAGTTGAAGCATCTTCACCCAGTTGCTGTGCCACAAATTTCTGCAGCGCTGCGTAGCCCTGGCCGTCAATGCCGTCGAACTGAACCAGATCGCCAAACACTATGTCGTGGCCCTCGCCGGCGTTAACCGTGTCATCACCTTGAAGTAGCATCTCTTTAGAGCCCAGGATGATGCTGGCCAGATCGCTGACGTTGATGTTGGTGGCTACGTTGCCATCTGAATCATAAGGGGTAAGCTTATTCAGGCTAATACCGCTGCCTATGCCGATGGCTTCGACATTAGAAAGAGTGTTAAGCACTTGGAAGGCCGCCAATGCTTCAGATTCTGCCGTGACGTCTGTACCGTTACCATTGCTGTATCCAGAGGCTATCTTCGCGACATAGTAGTCGCCATTTTCGTCTACTCTGATAGAGCCAATTTGGCGACTATCCATATCGTATCTTGAATAGCCCGACCAGTAGTTGATGTTGCCGTATTCGTCAATTATCACTTTTCCGCGATAAGTTAACTCTTTGCCTGGAGTATAATCATCAAGAAGATCTGATAGGGTTCTATCGTCTCCGCTTCTGTAATTATCGGTATAATAAACCCACACATCTTCAGGATCGGCATCAACGTTGTAGTTGTTGGTTTCACCATCTGTAATGAAGTAGGTCAGGTTGGTTCCTGTATTGCTAGCTGCCGAACCATGACTAAACCAATCGATGACAGTCTCAAATGCCGCCTCGTAGTTGGTTCTACCGTTGTCGCTGCTGATTTCGTTCAGTACGCTCTCTAATTTAGAGATAGCATCTGAATCGGCGAGATTAACGGCCACATGTGCCTTAGTGCCGCTATTGAAGTCGACAAGTAATACGTTCACCGTACCTGAGGTAGCGCCACCCACGCTGGCCTTCAATGTATTGAAGACCTGTAGCAGCTGATCCTTAGCCGACTCAATTCGATTCGAGCCCATACTTCCTGACGAATCCAGGATAAAGGCGACATTGTAGTTTTCGCCCTGTACTACCTGTATGCCAGTTGTGTCACTGACAATGACATCATTATCTTCGCCACCATTGATCACGTTGTCGCCATCTGTACCGTTGTCATAGTGGTAGTTTCTCAGCGAAACATCCAGCATAGTCTGGCTAGAGGCGCTATCAGAGTTGCTTTGCTCAACTGAGCTTGCCTTAATGGTCAAGGTGAATTCCAGATCGCCATTGTAGCTATCGTCCGCCTTGATGCTGAGGTTGCCCAATTGGTTAACGCTGACTGTCCAGCTGCCATCGGCGTTGAGAGTACCGGCGGATAACGAGACGCCACTTGGGACACCTTGAATGGTAACGTCTGTCAGTGACTCACTACCATCTCTGTCGACGAGTGCCACGTTTATATCCAGGGCTACTTCGCCTTGGACTACGTCACCTGTACTTGCGCTCAGTATCGGAGCATCGGCGACAGCTACGACATTCAGATCGAGAATAGCCGTGTCACCCGTATTGGTGAGATATTCAATCTGTGACAGCGTACCGCTCCAATGCTGATTTGGTTCGAACGTAAAGCGACCATCTGCGTGGATACTCAGTTTGCCTTCGGTAAGGTTAATGATGCTGCCATCTGCCTGATATGTCTTTCCTGATAGCTTAAAGCTAACGATAGATAACTCGTCGTCAGGATCGATATCATTCGTGAGCAGATTGCCTGAAAGATCATGATCTTCTGTTCCGCGAACACTATCATTTACCGCTTCTGCATAGTCACTGACAGAGACTGTGATAGTGGAAACAGCCTTCTGCCCCAGAGCATCGACGCCGACAATGTTGATGCCGGTAATTACTAGATTCTCGCTAGAAACATTATGTGGGAAAGAGGCCAATAGTTCGGCAGTAACGCTAACGCTTCCCTCTTCGCCACTTTCGATACGATTACCATTCAGGGTCAGGCGGATAGCCTCTTTACCCATGAAGGTACCTATGAGTTGTCCGTTCTCGTTAAATGACCAGCTTATCTTGGCGTTGACACCAGAGACTTGGATATTATCCGTATCGCCAAACTGGAATGCCGTAATCGACTCGCTGCCAGACTTGAAGCGCAGCGTCTGTAAGTCGGACTCGGTGCCATCTTTGTATAGGTCGCCCTCGCTTAAGGTGGAGATTGCATTGGCAGTCAGCGCCGTTGGTGCCGTAGTTGTGCTGCCAGGTGCATCAAGGTCAATATGGATAGAACCTGTAGAGGTATCGCCATCGCTGTCAGTAACATTGACTGTGAAGTCGAGATCTACATCTACGGTAGAGCTGACGATATTTTCTGCCGACGTACCAGTAAACTGGAAGTTGGCATGCCCCCCTTGCGCACTGGTGGACACTTCGATATAGCTAATTTCGCCAAGGTTCCCAATGGTTTGTCCGCTGGTAATGTCGCCTTCACCCAGCAAGTTGCCATTGGCATCGTAGGCCTTGTAATGGATATAGGTGGCACCGCTAAAGTTGATCGAAGCGGAGGCTACCTCATTGGCGTAGTCGATGATGAGTGCTTCGCCTTGATCGACCCAGGCGTTTTGTGCGCCGAAACCATTGGTGTTGCCATTGACGGTGCTTGCAATGCTGCCCGATGTAGACGTTAAGGTGAATGCAATGTCATTCGGATTCGTTACATCATTAATATCGTTATAAATTGTACCATCGGCCATCACATAGGCTGCTGGCGTGTTACCGCCTTTACCACCACTCATGTTGGCTACAGTCACTGTGCTGAGTTCATCGATGGCATGCTTCAGATCTAGCTGGTAGCTATCGCTATTCGGATCGATAGATAGGGTAAATATCACCGATTGCGCACCGTTGCCAGAATCGTAAGCCGAAGGTGTGCCACTGGTATCCGAATAGGCAATGAGTATGCCTGGATTGGCCGGATCGACATAGTAGAACACGGTCAAACCACCGGCGGTAATGCCTGAGTCGGAGAAGGTTCCCCCGCCCGAAATATTGCCTGAGAGGTCTGCACTAAAGTCTTGATCTGCGCCGTCGACATTGATAACGCCATCATAGATACCTGCGGCATTGTCACCGGCAAGGTCTAGCGGATCGAGCGTGACGCCGTCGTCGATAACCTTCACGGATACAGAACCCGTGGCGGTTGCATTACTTGTATCTGTCGCTTCTACAGTGATGCCATTGATGACAATGTCATCGACGTTTGCGCCGTGTGGCAAGTTATCCAGCAGGGTCACTGAAACAGTTACCGAACCGGTGGCGCCCGCGCTGATGTTACTACCCGATAGACTGAGCTGTAATACCGGTGTGCCGTCTATGCTGCCGATCAGGTTACCCGAGGCATCAAGGTCCCAGCTAATGTTGGCGTCAAGGCCGCTAACATTGATATCGCCAATATTAGTAAAGGCAAAACTGGTGACATCGTATACGCCTGCGGTGAAGCTTAGCCCTGAACTGTCAGTGTCGGTTGCTGAGGCAAGTGTGTTGGCGTCATCGACTGTAAGGTCAACGTTGCTGCCACCGTCGACAGTTGGGTCAACCACGATGGTCAGGGTGGCGGTGGCACCGGTGTTGGTGGTGTAGGTCACCACCGGCACGTTGCCGTTCCAATCTTGGTTTGGTGTAAAGGTGTAAGAGCCATCGGCGTTCAACACCAGGGTACCGCCGTCGAGATCAACGCTGTCACCGGCGTTGTAGACCGTGTTATCACCGTCGACAGTGAAGGTGGCCACTGACAGTTGGCTGTCGACGTCACTGTCGTTATCGAGCACGTTACCGCTTGCGACGGTGTCCTCGTCGACGGTGTTGAAGTCATTGACGGCGTTGGTGGCATCGTCCACAGGCGTGACCACGATGGTCAGGGTGGCGGTGGCACCGGTGTTGGTGGTGTAGGTCACCACCGGCACGTTGCCGTTCCAATCTTGGTTTGGCGTAAAGGTGTAAGAGCCATCGGCGTTGATCACCAGGCTGCCACCTTCTAGCTCGACGGTAGTACCAGCGTTAACGGTTTGACCGTCGACGCTGAAGCTGACCACTGACAGTTCGCTGTCGATATCGCTGTCGTTATCGAGCACGTTACCGCTTGCGACGGTGTCTTCTGCCACGGTGTTGCTGTCGTTGGCCAGTACAGATGGATCATCTACTGGGGTGACAGTAATGGTCAGGGTCGCACTTTC